>NZ_QHCT01000004.1:215000-432588 GCF_003545885.1 Leptospira stimsonii | reverse complement strand
ATGGAAGCATAATCGTTTGATAATCGGGTATTGACATAGTTTTCCTTATTATTTGGAGCTTTCGCCTAACGAAAGAGGCTTCTCGACGTTTGCGTTCCTGGAGCGCGATAAACGCGCGAAAGGATTTTAATTCGGTTTGAGTGAGCCTTAGCGAACGTCTTGCAAACCGAATTAAAAAGCAAATGTGCCGAAGGCCAAGCGAGAGTTGCGAAGCAATCTCGAAGCGCCGCGAGAAGCCGAAGTTATGCGCTGAAAACGCATTAAACGAAAAGCCTATATTTTATCTGTGGAATTCGATTAAATTCCCATCCTTTGAAATTTTCAATTTAAGTTCAAAATAGTCCGTGAATTTTTTTAACTCATTTTCCCAATCATCGGAAAAGTTTTTAAAGAATCTAAAATAGGCATTATTCATAATTACAAATTTTCGTTCACATGATCCTTTTTGTTCTGACTTCTTTGACAATAGAGTATAATTCGTGTTCCAATGCACTCCCACTTTTGGAGGCGCCGATGAGCATTTCTTCCACTGCTTTAATGTAATACATACTTAATCCTTCAGATTAACTTGTCGCTCTGATATTGGAAAGCTTTTCCCAATTCCTGAGTTAATATTGATGAAAACATGAAATATTCCTTCGTTCAATTTAGGCTGATAAGCAGAAGTCACTGCATCAGAATTGATAAGCAAAAGCTTATAATCACTTTTTAAAGTCGAATTTTTTAACTTATCCACAGCAGAGCTTTTTTTACCTTGAAAAAAAGAAGGAGCCACATTGAAAGCTTCGCCAATCAGATTTTTAGTACTGTTATTCGCTGTTATATCATGACTATTTTCATTTTCGTTTCCATATTCAATTGTATAAATTTCAAATGGAAATATATTATTGTCGAATATCCATTTAATTCCTTCTAAAATAACAAGATCTGTCATTATCCTATTAGCCGCCTCAAATAATGTTACAGTTGGATAGGGCTCAACATTAATAATTTCCCTTTTCAACAATGTAAGTAGCTCTAATCCCTTCTTTTGTCCAATTGAAGCCCCGATCTCTTTTATCGAATTTTTATAGTTCAAGAGAATATTCTCAATATTGCCTCTAGTTACATTTCTTTCAAAGTTCATTGATATTTTCCAAAGCTGTTTTGCGTTTTTTGCGCATAACGAAAGAGGCTTCTCGACGTTGCGTCTCCGAGCGCTTGTGCGCGACGGAGTTGGCACGAGGTTCGAGGCGCCTTAGCGCCGGCTCGCGAACCAAAGTGACAAAGCAATGTGGCTTTAGCCCGTAGTGAGTCCGAGCGGGAACCGCGAGTGACGAACGAAGCGAGAAGCCGAAGTTAGGCGTAGTTGTGGCTTTAATGAAATTTAATTTTTAGAGAATCATTAAACTCTTCGGTTTTAATAATTCTTGAAATATCCGCAATGTTACCTATATTAAATTTTTCAGCCCCTAAGTTACCATTCTCGAAGTTAATCAAAATTCGATATTCGTTCTGATGTTTAAAAATACTCCTCTTATGAAATCCAAGTCTTTCTTTATTAAAGGTTCCATGAAAATCTTTTTCATCAAAGTATTCGACTAAGCCTAAACTTCCTTGAAGATTGTTGCTCTTAATCGCTGTTTGAACTCTCTTTAAAAATTCCTGAACGTTCGCGACAATAAGCATGTATTTTCCTAAGCCGTAGTTTTTTATATCAAGCTTTAGCGATTGTTCAAATTCGGAGATTTGATTTTCAGAGACTTCCTTCCAATCACCGCTATTTAAAGAATACATACAAAAAGCATGATGATCTAGTAATGAATTTTTCGATACGATAACTGGGGCAGCTATATCTGCCGAGTCGACTTGAAAATCTCCTATAGTTATCGAAATTTTATCTGGTTGAAGATGACTTTCAATCCCTTCATAAGAGTCACCTCTGAATTCTCCGTCAACATTCTCGTAGCTGCTATATACGCGCAGTGTATTCATATACAATACACCGGATTGAAACTCTTCAAGATGCTCCCGCTTATCTTGTATTTTAAAAAGAGAATAAATTATTTTTTTCATTTTTATTTTGCCGCAATTACGCCTAACGAAAGAGGCTTCTCGACGTTGCGTCTCCGAGCGCCTGTGCGCGATGGAGTTGGCACGAGGTTCGAGTGAGCCTTAGCGAACGTCTTGCGAACCGAAGTGACAAAGCAATGTGGCGGAGCCCGGAGTGAGCGCGAGCGGGAACCGTGAGTCGCGAACGCAGTGAGAAGCCGTAGTTAGACGGCGTGGATTTATAGAAAATCTTCTACTAACATATTCAAGTTGTAAATTTGGCACCTATTTCGAGCTATTACAGTTTGATAGTTTTTACTTTCTCCACATATAAGATATAAGACATTCTCTGTCCTGAAGGAAAATTTTCTAATATATCTATTTATATGTTTATCCTGAAATCCGTATCCAATCACTATTAAATTTTTTGATCGCTCCAGTATTTCACTAAATTTGAATAATAGATCTAAAAACAAACTATCGGGATTTAACTTTTCTCTTTGTCCAAAAATTAAACTTGGAATACCAAAGTTACTTTTTGCATCATTAATTTTTATAGTTCGATTTTCTAGTTTTTGCCAGAAGTAGTTTATCGATCCATGTAATTTATAAAATTTATTTATTGATTCGTTATTATAAACAGAAGTAAAGGTTTCATAGCCGTCAATTATTTCGAAACCATCATCCAGACAATAATCCTTTGGTAAAGTTTTCGCAACCTCTTCAATTGTATTATCATAATTTAAAGTAAAAATATGCTTTTTTATTCTATTCTCTATAAGAGGCGATAAATATTGGACTTTATTTACATCTTTGATATTCAAAATTTCTATTAACTTTAAATGCAGTAAGTGGTATAACTCAGCAAATTTTTCCTCTGGCTCATTCCAATTTTCCACTTTTTTTCTGATAAAATTACTAATATCTTCAATTATATATTTCAAATCTGAACTTGCTCTTCCAAAAAGTTCATCAAGATCTCTTTTTTCGTAATCAGGTCCTTTAAGATAATTTATGTTATTTACACTTTTAATTACCTCAGAAAAAGCATCGTGGACAGTATTAAATACATTTTGTATAGGTAGCAATAGGATCTTTTCAATGTCAATTGATTCTATTTTGTTTCCACGATCCAATTTCTCAATATAATTATTCCACGACGAAATAAAAGGCCGAGCTTCTAGATCTTCTCTTTCATAAATCAACTTAATTGCACTAACAACTTCCTCAATATTTGGAATTTCTAAAATACCTTCTCCTCTAATTGATTTTTGATGCATAATGCCAGTAACGACAAATGCATACATTTCCGCTGCCTTCTTTAATGAGGATTTTTGCTTAATTGATTCATACAAATCAGTCGTCAAGCGTTTTGTTCCTGGCATGCCGGCTTTGATAGAAGCGCCTGCACCTAGTAATACTACTAATTCTTGTGAATCAAGTTTCTCTAATAAATCTTGATATTTCATTTTTCATCCATGCCGTCTAACGAAAGAGACTTCTCGACGTTGCGTCCGCAAGCGCCTATGCGCGACGCGGTTGGCACGAGGTTCGAGCGACCTTAGTCGCGTCTCGCGAACCGAAGTGACAAAGCAATGTGGCGAAGCCCGCAGTGAGTCCGAGCGGGAACCGCGAGTGGCGAACGAAGCGAGAAGACGAAGTTATGCGCCGTATTTCTATTTTACAAGATCGTAAATTGCTCTTCCTAATTTTGAAATAAAACTCAAAATATCGTTTATATCTTCCTCAAGGACAGATTGTCTCTGGTAGGAATTATAAGGATAATCACCTTCATGCACAATTTGATTTCTTCTGATAGCCACATTCTTTAAAAAAGTCTTAACGTGATGTGTTGTTTCAGACATTTCTAAACTAATTTTATCCCATTTATGATTCTCAGACCAAATATAGGAAAGACCGTCTGCAATATTCTCAGGCTCTTGGAACGACTTAAAACCATTTGTTATAATTATTTGTTTTTCTATCAAATCTGTCTCGATCAATGGGTTACGCTTAATTTCGTTTGAGATTTCAAGAGGGATATTAAATTTATTGAACTTTTGAGTTGCTGTTCTTCGACTTTGATATATTTCTAACATTCCTCTTAGAATTAAGTCATGAACTAATTTATCTAAGGAAGATAGGCTTTGAACCCATTGCCATCGCAACAAATCTGAATAATCCATTGGAGGCTTAACTATTGAATGAATATAACTATATAGTGAAGTAATATTCTTTGTATTAGATAAATTTTTTTCAAAATTTAAAAAAGCAGTTTTCATTACACACAACTAATAATCGTATTAGCTATTTTTAGAAATATATTATTAAATCTTTCTCTACTAGCAATTAATTGTTCCAATATTGGCCCAGTACTCGAAAGTTGCGCGTCACTAAGACTGAAGACTGGTATTGAATGTTCATGTGATTTCTGTAACAATGCGCCAAATTCAGAAATTTCTGCTAAGCAATGATTATGGATGTCATTAGATTGTAGCTTATCATCATCTACCAACATATTATGATTTCTAAGCTCTGGAACTAATTCCTCTTCAATGGTTTTATTAATTTCAGAAATTCTGTCTTGATATGGACGAGCAGCTTTTCCTTTTCGAAGCGAAAATCTTTGGATGAGATGCCCTATATATTTGATTTCCTTTTCCGGGATAGGATAAGATGCATCTTTGAAAAGTTGACTCGAATTTTTAGCCCATTGCTTCCATCTAGGCAATATAGATTTTAAGGTTCGTATCGCCATGATCGAAAACGGATCAGGATTTGTTGGAATAATAAAACCATCGGCAGACATTACGAAGGCTTGATTTAATGAGCTTAGACCGGGATTCATATCAATGAATACATAGTCAACATTGTACTTCGCGCAGGTTAATTTGATTAGTTCTTCGAAAGCACCTGGCAAATTCTGCAAGGTTGTTATCGCATTATTGCTATTCATCGCCAGGCTAAGCGACGGATCGTATTCGGATAAATTAGGATGTCCTGGAATTAAAAAAAGATTTGAATTGGCCGGAGGAGTTACACAATCTATAGAGGAGATAGGCTTCGGCTTCCCTTCAAATGCAACCTTCACCGCATCTTTAATATTATTGAATTTTGTTCGCTCGTCTTCATAAAACTCTTCGAAATTATCTCCAATGATAAGGCTAGATAAATTACATTGTGGATCTCCGTCAACGAGCAAGACCTTTTTATTTAGATCCGTTAATTTCCATGCAATGTTGTAAGTTGAAGTTGTCTTACTAACGCCACCTTTATGGTTAAACAGAACAATAGTTTTTGTAGACATTTACTTAATTACCTTAAATTATTTATTAATAAGAGACTTTATTGAAATATGGCGCATAACGAAAGAGGCTTCTCGACGATTGCGTTTCTGGAGCGCGCTAAACGCGTGGAAGAATTGGCGCGAGGCTTGAGTGAGCCTTAGCGAACGATCACAAGCCGAGTGACAAAGCAAATGTGCCGAAGGCCAAGCGAGGGTTGCGATAGCAATCCCGAAGCGCCGCGAGAAGCCGAAGTTAGACGACGGTTTTTATCAAGTTGATTGGAATGCTAATCAACTAACATTTCCTTTATAATCAGTTTCATTTTATTAACTGTTTTGGGATCTATTTTTCCTAACTTTTTTACCAGACGCGTTTTATCTACAGTTCGAATTTGATCTAGCACCACCCAACCTTTCTTTCCTTGAAATGTCAGTTCAACTCTTGTTGGATAAGATCGTGATTTAGTAGTCATTGGTGCAATAATTATTGTGCCAATAGCCTTGTTCATTTCATTAGGCGAAACTATTACACAAGGTCTTGATTTCTTTATCTCGTGTCCGACCGTTGGATCCAAATTTATTAAATATACTTCGTATTGAGAAATCACCACTCCCAATCCTTGTCTGATAGATCTATTGAATCAGGAATGAGTAATTTATCATCTTTATTAGATGACATTGTCTTGAATTGTTTTTCCCAACCTTCTCTCGGTTTCGATTTTAGAGGTACAATAATTAGTTTATTATTATCGATTAGTAAATCTACTTCTTCTTCAATATGACATTCTTCTAAAACTGCCTTAGGAATCCGAATACCTTTCGAATTTCCAATTTTTACAACTGAAGCTTTCATAGTAATTACTATGTAATTACATTAAAATTTGTCAATCAAAAAGAGGCTCTCCTTTCGACATAAATAAAAGCCAAAATCATCGACTTGGGCTTGGATCTAAAGACATTCCTTACAAAAGGACATTTAAAAACTGTCGTCTAACGACAGAAGCTTGCCGACGTCGCGTCCCCGAGCGCTTCTGCGCGACAGGGTCGCGAACTTCTACTTCTGCAAATCTCTTCTTTTACTACTTAGTTAAGTTCGCGAAGCGATGTGTCGAAGACCGAAGTGAGTCCCGAACGGATTCCGTGAGTGGCGAACGAAGCGGCAAGCTTTAGTTAGCCGCTGTTTGCCCAATCAATATCAAATTGCATCGCGGGGACTGCTGGGGGCTCAAGAAACATTGATTACGGAAATAGTAACTTTTGAACTTTAAAGTTTTTCCTGGAAGGAAAGACCAACACAGAAAAACCCTAACACTTCTTTCTTAATTTCCGGATTAGAATCAAGTGAGTATAGTAGAGAAGAACAAATCCGGAATTTCCCCTTGCCCCGCTTCGTCCCCGCGCCTTTTACCGTCATCCCCGGGCAAATGGCGGCTAACGAAAGAGGCTTCTCGACGTTGCGTCTCCGAGCGCTTGTGCGCGATGGAGTTGGCACGAGGTTCGAGCGACCTTAGTCGCGTCCCGCGAACCGAAGTGACAAAGCAATGTGCCGAAGGCCGGAGTGAGCGCGAGCGGGAACCGTGAGTCGCGAACGCAGTGAGAAGCCGCAGTTAGGCGAAGTTCTGCTCTTATTTCATCTCCGGCTTTCCCATATCAGAAAGTTTCTTATTTAATTCTGTTCTTTTAGTAGCCAATTTAGAAGGTTGAATAAAATAAAAGTCAAATAACGTTTCTAATACTTCAATACTCCATTCTGCCTCGCCGATTTCCACATCAACAATTTCACCGCTGCTAATACTCTTCTTCGGATGAGCTGCATAATTTCCAATGTTTCGAATTGCATCAATACTATTTGCGATATACGTTGGCAAGCTTCCTGATGAAATAATTTTGCTAATCTCATCATCCAATGATTTTCCTTTTATTTGCGCATAGTTGTGAAGTAGATTTTGCAAGCAACGTCTGCTAAGTGCGGCGCTCGCTTTGGGACTAACATTTAAAACATTGCAAGCTTCTTGATAGTCATTCAAAAGGCTTAACGGAATTAATTCAGAAGGTAAATAATTCCTTGAAACGGTTCGAGGATAAATTAATTCTTTAAACTTTACTTCCTTTATAGACCAGCCGCCAGAATGTCCGTAAATTTTACCACATAATATATAAATGACGATCTTTTTGCATTCTTCGTTTGGGCAAACAAAGCTCTGAAAAATCCAATCTCCTTTGATATCTGTATCAATACGTTCTTCGTTTATTTCTGGCGTTGTTTGATGTAAACAGTGAGGACATTGCATAAGTTACCTTGAAAAGAAATTTTGCAGAATTTCGTCTAACGACAGAGGCTTCTCGACGTTGCGTCCGCAAGCGCTTGTGCGCGACGCGGTTGGAACGAGGTTCGAGCGCCCTTAGGCGCGTCTCGCGAACCGAAGTGACAAAGCAATGTGGCTTTAGCCCGTAGTGAGTCCGAGCGGGACCGCGAGTGACGAACGAAGCGAGAAGCCGAAGTTAGGCGATGTTTTTGCCGAAGCACAAACAAATTACGCCAAGGATGGCGTTTTTAGTTTTTAATTCCTAAAATATTTAATGCTTTAGAATTGTTTTTAAGAATGAACAACATTCTCTGAGCTGGACCTTGCGGAATGTTTTTTCCCGATTCCCAAGCTTCAATTGTTTTAGCAGAGACACCTAATGCTTGAGCGAAAGTATTTTGAGTAAGATGTAAATTGGTCCTGATATTTCTAATTTCTTTACCTTTAAATGTTGGTAATTTCAGAATCTCAATAATCTGCTCTTTTACACCAGGAACTTTTTTGCCTTTTGTGTATTCAATTGCTTCATTAAGTCCTTTAGAAAGACTATTAAATAGTTTGCTACTTTCTTTTTTCATGTCGTTCTCTCTTCGATTGAATTAATTCTTTTAGAGAAGTTACTAAATCCGCTAAGATCGTAAGTTCTTTCTTTGAAAGATTTTCTTTATCGTTCTTTTCAAGAAGTGTTATTAAGAATAATACTGAGAATTCTTCAATATCTAAATAAAAGACTCGAATTCCACCACTCTTACCGATTCCTTTCTTTTTCCATCGTATCTTTCTGATTCCGTTAGAACCTTTAATTACTGGACCGTATTTTGGATTTTCTAAAAGAAACTCTTGAAGTTCCTTTAACTCTTTATCTTCAAGTCCGGCTTTCTTCCAAAATAGATCGAAATCTGGAAGGTGAATGAATATTCTCTTCAATAAATCAATTAACCCTATTTAATAGGGTATTGTCAATCTCTAAATCCTTACAAAATCTCGGTTTAAATCGCCGCATGGACGCGGCGAAAGTAATCGGAGAAGCCTTGGCAAAAATGTTCGCCTAACGACAGAAGCTTGCCGACGTCGCGTCCCCGGAGCGCCTTTGCGCGAAAGGGTCGCGAACTTCTATTTCTGAAGATCCTTTCTATTACTACTTAGCCAAGTTCGCGAAGCGATGTGTCGAAGACCGAAGTGAGTCCCGAACGGGAACCGTGAGTGGCGAACGAAGCGGCAAGCTTTAGTTAGCCGCTGTTTGCCCAATCAATATCAAATTGCATCGCGGGGACTGCTGGGGGCCCAAGAAACATTGATTACAGAAATAGTAACTTTTAAACTTTAAAGTTTTTCCTGGAAGGAAAGACCAATACAGAAAAGCAATAACACTTCTTTCTTAATTTCTGGATTAGAATCAAATTAGTCTAGTAGAGAAGAACAAATCCGGAATTTCCCCTTGCCCCGCTTCGTCCCCGCGCCTTTTTCCGTCATCTCCCGGGCAAATGGCGGCTAACGACAGAAGCTTGCCGACGTCGCGTCCCCGAGCGCTTCTGCGCGACAGGGTCGCGAACTTCTATTTCTGAAAATCTCTTCTATTTCTAATTAGCCAAGTTCGCGAAGCGATGTGTCGAAGACCGAAGTGAGTCCCGAACGGGAACCGTGAGTGGCGAACGAAGCGGCAAGCTTTAGTTAGCCGCTGTTTGCCCAATCAATATCAAATTGCATCGCGGGGACTGCTGGGGGCTCAAGAAACATTGATTACAGAAATAGTAACTTTTGAACTTTAAAGTTTTTCCTGGAAGGAAAGACCAACACAGAAAAACCCTAACACTTCTTTCTTAATTTCCGGATTAGAATCAAGTGAGTATAGTAGAGAAGAACAAATCCGGAATTTCCCCTTGCCCCGCTTCGTCCCCGCGCCTTTTACCGTCATCCCCGGGCAAATGGCGGCTAACGAAAGAGGCTTCTCGACGTTCGCGTTCCCGAAGCGCTTGTCGCGAAGGGATTGACGGAGGCTTGAGCGAACCTTAGTGAGCGATTACAAGCCGAACGTCAAAGCGAATGTGCCGAAGGCCGGAGTGAGCGCGAGCGGGAACCGTGAGTCGCGAACGCAGTGAGAAGCCGAAGTTATGCGAAGTGCCTGCTATTGTTTCGACTGATAAATCTTTTCAGGATTTAAAACTTTTAATATTTTCTTATCCAAGGTCCAAAGTTTCAGGTTTCTTTTCGTTGCTTCATTAATTATTACTGAATCAATTAGACCAACGCCTTTATCCTTTAACTTCTGTTCGTAGGATAGTTTACCTGCTTCAAGAAAACTATTCTCTGATGTTAAAGTATTTAAATTTTCCCAATAGTCTAATATAAATGAAATCTCTGATTTACTTTTACAACCTTGCAGAAGTTCTCCAAAGATTACTTCATGGACAATAACTTCAGAAGATTCTATTAAATCTCTTAGTTCGCTAAAATATGGTTCATTTCTTTTGAAAAACTCGATCCAGATTGAAGTATCAACTAATACCATTATCTATCTCGATTTAGATTTCGTATATTTTCACTGCTAAATCCTTTCTGAAAAGCTAATGGTGATTTATCTAATTTCTGATTTAACTTCTTAATTTTTGCCTGCTTTAACCATTCAGAAAGTGCCTTTTGTAGCGAATCTGTAATATTCTTCCCGCCAGAATATTTCTGAATTTCAGCTATCAAATCATCGGGCAAAATCGCTGTAACTTTCATACGATCTATGATACGATATACTTTCGTATTTTGCCAGCCTTTTTTATCATTCTCTCCGATTTCTTTATCTCTCAAAACTTAATTCTAAAATCAAGTTTTGCAGGCATTTCGCATAACTCAAACTATCTGAGTGTAAAATAGAAATTGCACTGGCGAATTTCGTATAAACGCCGAAAACCCCAGGATAGGCGACGGGCGTATAAACGCCTAATTCTTTTTGAGGTTTAGGAGATCGAGGGGACTTGCCACTTCGGTAAGACGGACTTGGCTGACCTGAGTATAGATCTCTGTTGTTCGAACGCTCTTGTGGCCCAAGAGAAATTGGATGTGTTTGATGTTTGTACCTGCCTCCAGGAGATGGGTTGCGAAGGCATGTCGAAGGCTATGGATGCTCACCGACTTCTTGATTTCCGCCTTCTTTTTCGCCATCTCGAAGATCTTTTCCGCGGTCCGGATATGGATCGGCTTGGAAGGATCTTGTCCTGGAAACACCCATTCTTCGTAAGGATTTGCTTTTCGAAATTCTCTCCAGAGAGAGGCGCAAGCCTGAGAGAGCATCGTAAAACGGTCCTTCTTTCCTTTTCCCTCGCGAATCTTCAAACTATTCCTCGTTTCGTCTATGTCTTCCGGTTTCAGTTTCACGAGTTCGCTCACTCTCAGACCGCTCGCGTAGCAAAAAGAAAGAAGAAGTCTGTGTTTTGGATTCGGGAGCGCGGAAAGAATATTAGAAACTTCTAAAGGAGAAAGAATATTCGGAAGTTTTTGTTCTCTCTTCGGCCTCGGAAGATTCTTAAACCAAGGTTTCCCCAAGAAAATTCCGAAGTAAGAATTCAGAGCCTGGATTCTTAAAGAAATGCTTGTGGCGCTCAAACGTTTTTCCAAAAAAGAGACTTCCAAAAACTTCAGGACGTCCTTCTTTTCGATTTCCTTCGGATTCTTTCCTGACCATTTCAAAAGAGAGAGAACATTCGAATAATAAGATCGAATCGTCCTCCGCGATGCGTTCTTCATCCGCAAAGACGTGATCCAACCTCTAAGTTCCAATTCTCCCCTGAGAACGACTTGGGAAGAATCTAACCTCTGGAAAACCTCTAAGGTCGCTTCCGAAAAGGGAAGAACCCAATGCTTCTTTAAAGGATCCCATTTTGCCTTGGGGAGCCTCCTCACGAACTCATACGCTTTGGAATCGTAGGGGAATCGAACTAAAAGAAACCTTCCCTTCTTTTCTAAAAAGAAATGCATGAGGGAAGGATTGAAGACTACTAAATATTTGTATAGTTAAAAATGGAAAGGGAAGAATTCCAAAATGCGTAGCTTCGCCCCATAAGTCACAAATGTTTGAAAAAAATAGAACGAGGTAGTATACGGTCAAGGAGATTCTGACACATTCTGCGATCTTTGATTTTCTTTTTTCACAACTTCATTATTTTGTAATTTTGTTTTTCTTCTTTACGCAGATTCCTCCAAAAAATGCCTTTCTTTTCGGGAAAGAAGAGATGTTTCTTCACATTCTTTCGAAGTCGCCTAACGTAGAAATCGTCCTCCTTTGCGGAAGAGCGTTTTTGAAGAATGGATTCTTCACTTTTTTTGGAAGTTGTTTTTTTGGTTTCTTCTCTTGGAGGGAAGAACAAAAGAACGAGAGTTTTAGAAAGGGGAAAGGGGCCTAAGGGGAATCCATTTTTTCAAAGGAATCCTCTTTTTGGGGACTAAGAATTTGTTTTTGATTTGAGCGAGGAAACGGCTTTGGCCCAGTCTCTCTTGAGATATTCGAAAATTCTTTCTTTCTGGAGACGGGCGTCCTGTTTTCCCAGCTCGTACGCTCCTCGGACACCGATCGGATCCGTATAGTCGAAGGAAGTGATCGGCAGAGGTTCGGAAGGTGTTTGTAAAAAACATCTCTCCAAAAGTTTCGGGTCTTTTCCCACGATCGTCGTCGGTTCGTAGTAGATTCCGATCGTCTTACTGTCGGGTGGAAACGTCTCTAAAAGGAGATTGTTCGTGAGACCTCCGTCGAAGTAATATTCTTTTCCGTGACTCTGAACGGAAACCACGGGAGGAACCGAAGAAGAATTAAGAATGATCTGTTCGACGGTTTCGGGATCGTTGAAATCTTTTTCCGTAAATAAGACTTCTTTCATATTCCAGTTTCTAAGAACCCTCTGCATCCTTTCCGTGTTGAGTCCCCGCGCGCGATCTCTCTCGTCTTCTAAAAATGCTTTCGCCGTTTCCGCGATCAGTCTCGCGAGGCGGAATTTATTTTTGAAAGAATCCGTCTTAGGAATGGCGCGTAACGTATGAATGAAAACTTTCGTCCCGGATTTTATGATTTTTTCGAAATCCATTCCAAAACGGATCGTCTTTCGATACATTTCTTCGTGAGGAAATGCCCGTTCGCCTTTAAAGAGACGGCTTAGATAAAAGTTCTGAGGATTTTTTCTTACGATGTTTTCGAAAAAGGCCACACATTCTTCTTCTCCGTCGCAGATCAAACAGAGAACCATCGCCGCCCCTGCAGAAACTCCGGAGACTTCTCTGAATTTTAATCCCCAGGATTTTAATTCATGTCCAAAACCCAATCCGTAAAACGCCTTACATCCACCCCCGGCAATCGCAAAACTGATTTCGTTTTCCATCCAGAGACCTTGAAAGGCTTCTCCCAGTTTTGTCTGGGATTCCTGTCTTCTCGCAAACGCAATGGAATCGTCTAAAACGGGTGGCATTGAATTCTCCGAAAATACATTTTGACCATAGTTTGACGGGGAACTCCTACGCGAAAAGAAATTATTGGAGAATTTTTTTCTTTCCTTCTTTCTAAACCTGCGATCCTCAACGAAGGATAAAAAGAAGAATGGAACCCAAGAGAAGCCACTTTTTCTTTTTGTTCGACCCTCCTTTCGAGTGAGAATCTTCTCGTTGTTCCGACGGCTTTTTTGTGAAAGGCACGCCCCACCCTGATCTTGGGTGGAGGTGGAGAGGCGGCGGGAAAAACTCCGGAAGATTTCCCTTATCACAGATTGGGTTTCTTTTCAAGGAAGATTTTTCGAAACATTCTGTAGGAACTCCTACAAAACTTTTTTTGGGAAATCGTCTCGATTTGAAAAAGGGTTCCGACCTTCAGAGAATTCCGTAGAGTAGCTCCTACATTTCCCCTTTCGATTCTTTCTCTAAGCTTCCCTGGACTGAAAAGCCAAGACCCCTTCTTTCTAAAAAATCTCCTGCAAGAAGGGCAAACCAGCTTGCGATCAGTCCAGGAATCGACGCAGGAATTTCAAAAGAACCGAGATTCCAAAAAAGCCATACGATAAACCCGCAGATCATCGAAGCGACTGCTCCCGTTCCCGTGGAACGTTTCCAAAAAAGTCCGGCGACTAAGGGGACAAAAAGGGAAACCAAACTTAACGCTGATGCTTGGGAAACGAGTTCGTAGATATTACTCTTTGTAACCGCCATCGACAAAGAAACCAAGGTGATCACAACAACAGAAATTCTTAATATTCTTAAAAGATATTTTTCGGAAGGATTTTTTAAGAAGGGACGAACAACGTTCTCACCCAAAACGGAAGCCGGAGCCAGAATCGCACCGCTCGCCGTGCTCATCACCGCGGAGAGAAGCGCGCCGAAAAAGAGAATTTGCGTAAACAATCCCGTATGAGTCAGAACCGTTTTTGGAAGAATCATCTGAGCGTCCGCGGCGCCGATCTCCGGATAAACTTTTCTCGCACATAGAACAGCGAGTAACGGAAGTAAGGCGACGCTCAGATAGAAAAAGGAAGCCAAAAGGGAAGAATAAACCGCAACCTTTTCCGATTTCGAAGCCATCACTCTCTGAAAGATATCTTGTTGAGGAATCGATCCCAGCCCGATCGTCATCCAAGCGGCGATATAAATTAAAATACTTTTCGCATCCATCTCTGGAACAAATCGAAAGAACCCTGGTTTCGTGGAACCTAAAACGACTCCGATCCCTCCCGCTTTCTCGCTCAGATCCCAGACTAAATAAGCAAGTCCTAATACAATTAGAATCGTCTGCAGAAAGTCCGTAAGCGAAATCGCCCACATCCCTCCGATCGTCGTGTAGACCAAAACCACGCCCGCTCCTAGAAAAATTCCCGTGGAAACCGGAAGATCAGTCAAGGAGTGAAGAATGATTCCCAACGCGACGAACTGAGCGGCGATCCAACCGAAATAGGAAGGAATCATAAAAATGCTCGAAACGACTTCTGCCCTCCTTCCAAAACGATTCTTATAAAAATCGCCGAAGGTAAGAATGTTCATCCGATAGAGAGGTCTGGCGAAAAAAAGTCCTACCAAAAAAAGACAGAGGGCCGCGCCGAACGGATCTTCGATGACTCCTAAAACTCCTTCGTCTATAAATCTTGAAGAAGCGCCAAGCAAGGTCTCCGAACCGAACCAAGTCGCAAACAAAGCGGAAGAAGCTAAAAAAAGGGGAAGTCTTCTTCCTGCGAGAACATAGTCTTTTGAATCGCTTACAAAACGAGACGCGATCGCTCCGATCAAAATCGTTGCGACGAGATAGAGGATCACCGAAATTCCAAGCAATGAATTAATTACCTTCTCTTTTATTCTTTATTATTTTTCTCTCAGAAAGGCAATTCAAAAGCGATGGATTTTCTTAACGGTTCCGTTTTATTCTTCTTAGCTCCTTTCTCTCGATCTTCCCGACTTCGTTTTAAAATCGAGGATGAAGAATGGGTTGTTTATTTTTTTTGTTTTAACTCAATTGTGTCCGTGAGCTTTTTTACAAAGATCGGCGAGTTGGGAGTGATTTAGATTTCCAAAGTGTTCTAAATTTCCGGGAGAATCGCGAACCCATTTGTCGTAATGACCTTCATCGCTTCGAGAAAGATTGATAAGACATTCGTACGCCGGAAGCGTCCCTCTGAGATCTTTCATTTTTTTAGAAAGCGCGTCCGCGCCTTCCTTTGAATTTTCGAATGTGTATTCGAATCTTTCTTCCATCCGAGAATTGATTCGATTCGCTTCGATCTGTTCTCCGATCAACTTGAGTTCCGATTCGGAAAGAATGAGAATCGTAAAAATAAATATCGATTTGCTTAAGACCATCTTATCCTTTCCAACCCGGAAAAGAAATTTTTTTGATCCCGTTTTTTAAGATTGAGAATTATTTATTTTTTAGAGACGCCTTTTTACAGAGATCGGCTAACGCTCCATGAGTCAGACCTTCGGTTTCACCCAAATTCTTAGGAGAATTCGGAACGGGTTTTCCGTAAAATCCACCCTCCTCTTTGGAAAGATTGATGATACAATCCCTGGAAGGTTCGTTTCCTTTTAACTCCGACATTTTGTTTTCAATCAAAGAAAAACCTCCCTTCGTATTTTCAAAAAGAAACTCGGATTTACCGTAGGAAACTCCCGTTCGAGCGTTGATTCTTTCACTGATCAACTTGAGTTCTAAAGGAGAGAGAATCAGAAGCGTGAAGATGATTAAAATTTCGGACATGAAATTCTCCTAAAACCTCGGATCAAAATTCACCTTGAAAAGAGGAAATAAATTTTCATTGAAATGATCCGAATGAAAGGATTCGTCCAGACAAAAAAACTTCTCTCGCGAAACCCTATGAATTTTACGAACGCGATTCTAAAATTCTTAAATGGAATTCCGGAACCGTCCTTCCGAAAAACGTAAAAAAGACTCAAAGTTCTTTCGCTCGCGAACCGGGAGAAAGGAATGGAACGATCATTCTTCCTTGGATTGGGAAGAATTACGAAGATGAGTCGCTTCTTGAATGAGTATTTTGGTTGCCTCTTCTTGAAAACGAATGAGCAATTTCAATTCTTCTTCTTTGTAGTTTTGAAAAAGATTCATCATCGCGTTCCCCATCGGGGAATAAATCTTTCCCGCGTCTTCGATCGCCTCCGGTATCAAATCAACAACTACCTTTCTTCGATCGTTCGGATCAGCACTTCGACGAACGATTCCCGCCTTCTCCAAACGATCGATAACCGACGTAACGGCTCCGGTCGTCAAACCGAGGGATTCCGCTATCTTACCGGCAGTGATCGGACCACCTTCCAGGAGAGGGAGTGTTTTCATATCCGTCGCATTGAGCCCGAATTTTTCGGCGGCGGCCTGATGATAGAGAACGGTCGCATTGCTAGAATGATGGCAAACCAGTGAAAGTTTCTGTAGGAGCTCCTCGCGAGAAGAATTTTGCAGATTATCAGTTGACATATTTAGTTAGATTGATTAAGATACTTAATCGTTCTTACGATTTAGAAAAAGAAATAAAAGACATAAGGAGCTTTCTCATGAATTTACAAAGCAAAGAAATCGAAGATTCCGTCAAGCTTTCGCTCGGAAAGTGGTATAGCTGGGACACCCCGACGGGACTGAGCATAGCGCTCCTCTCGTTCGGAGTTTTTCTGGTCCTTCTAACCGTAGTCGGATACATCGGTCGTTCTATCACGCTTCTTCATTGAGCAAGCGGATCGAAAAATTCAAATTCTCCGGTTCAAAAACATTCTTGCTTCAAACTTGCAAAATTTCCTCCGAGAAATAAGAGTTTTCGGAGGAATCGGAATCACAGCGACGAGTTCCACATCGAGAAACGATCGACCAAAAAAAGAAGATCGAAATCCTAAGATTCCTCCGTCGGAACTCCGACATCCCCGTCGAAGTCGCGCACCCCACCCTGCGGCGCGATCCGTAGAGAGTGCCGCGCTGAGTTTTGGGTGGAGGAGGAAGGTGGCGGGAAAATCTCCGGCTGACATTCCACTATCAGAAAATTCTTCTTTTTGCAAGCTAAAACGGTTCCTAAGCTTGGTCGGAACTCCTACAAAAACTCCCCGAATTGGCTCACTCGAAGAACTTCGCAAAAATTTCTTTCCCTTGCCCCAACAAGATAAATTAGTTATTTAGTTTATTATAATTTACTTTTTTACTTTCCGGACCACTCATTCTTACCAAAGAGAAAAACGTTCCTTCAGTAAAACTTGAGGAGTTCTCCCGAAGCTTCTCTGGGAGTATGGAATCGATTGAGATTGGAATCAGCCTTTGGATAACCGAGACTCAAACCGCAAACAACTTTCTCCGATTCGGAAAGATTCAACTCCGATCTCACCACTTCCGGAAACGCGGATAATGCCGCCTGCGGAACGGACCCTAAGCCGTAACCTCGCGCGAGCAACATCAAGGTATTGAGATAACATCCGATATCAAGCGCGATATAAAAATTCAAATCAAACTCGGTTGTGATAAACACCGCAGTCGGCGCTCCGAAGAATTCGAAATTCCGAAGCATAAAATGATCCCTCGCATCCTTATCCTTTCGCTCGATTCCGGCGACTCCATAGATCTTCATTCCAAGATCGAACATTCTTTTCTTTGCATTCGCCGGAAAAGAAGCCGGCCAGATCGTATCGGGAACCGGTTCTCCCTTCTTTGCCCTTTCGACGAGAAGCTTCGCCATCGTTTCTCTTCTCGCTCCGCTTACGACATGAACCTTCCAAGGTTGACTATTCTTCCAGCTCGGCGCTCGGAGCGATTTCTGAAACAAGTCTTGCAAGATACCCTCTTCGATCGGTTTTGATTCGTAATCTCGAATGCTATGTCGAGTGAGTACGGCCTCTTCCACGCTCTTTGCCACCCCGGCGACGTTTAAAAAATCGGTTTCTCTGGTTTCATTTGATGACATAAAAACTCCAAATTGGACTTGCCTTATCCGAATTCCTCCGATTCAATGAAAGAAAGAAGAGCGGAACAGACAAGTCTGTCTACTATTTCAACAAAGGGAATGAAGAATGTCAAGTAGAGAATCCGGCCCAAAATCAAGAATTTTAGAGACCGCAGTTCGACTCTTTCAATCACAAGGTTATGGAAATACCGGAATCAATCAAATCATCCAAGAATCGAAAACGGCAAAGGCGAGTTTCTACGATCACTTCCCATCCAAAGACGATTTAGGTCGCGCCTACATCGAATTCTATGGAGAAGAACAACTTGTCCTTTTGGAAAAATTAAAATCAAGATCCTCCGATCCTCAAGAATTCATTCGCGCTTGGACTCAAATCTTAAGAAGACAAACACGAAACAGTAGCTTCGCCGGTTGTCCAATGGCGAACACAGTTGCACAGATTGCCTCCACGTCCCACTCCATTTCGGAAGAGGCAAAAAGAGTGTCCCTAAAAACGATCGAAATCCTAACTTCTTATTTGGGAGAATGGCAAAAGAAAGGTTTGATCTCGATGAATACCGATCCGAAACTTCTCGCAAGAAGGGTCTTCGCCTGTTACGAAGGCGTTCTTCATACATGGAAACTTACCGGAAAAATTTCGGCGTTAGACGACCTTCCCGTACTCGTAGATGCGATTTTCCATTCTCCCTCCTCCAAATCTCTTTGAAATAGAAACTCGGGGATTTTAAGAATTTCGAATTCTTCCTCATCTCCATTTTTAATTCTTTTGAACGTTCCTTTCTTGTAATCCGTTTCTTATAAGCCGCGCGCGGCGGGTCAGAAGACTACTAAGGTGGAGAATTTCAATTGACGCCCTATATACCCCGTATGGTATTTGGCTATGACGAATCAAAACGACACCAAACTTCTGATCAATCGAATCCACAGGATCAAAGGACAACTCGACGCAGTGGAAAAAGGGCTTCTTAACGATTCGATGGACTGCGAAAAAACTCTCCTCCTATTAAAGGCCGCGAGCCAAGCGATCAAAAAATTCGGTGAAGCATACGTGCAGGAATATATGGATCGTTGTCTAACGGAGAATAAGAAAAAGCCGAATATGGAAAACATTCGAACTGCGATCAAAGCCGCTTTTTTCCTTTGATCAAAAAATTCTTCTCTAAACCGATTCGAAAGGCTCTTTTGAGGCTTCTATAGACTTCTACCTATCCTAAGTTTCGATTTTAAATTCCTGGATCCGCTCGTTTCAATCGATTCCTCATCCTTTTTCTTCGAGGTTTGTTGGAGAAGATGTAGAATAAGGCCTCAACGAAAGCCTCTACTACTGTATCCCCCATCAGGTTCGATTTCTGTGCACAACTCGAGTCAAATACCGAATCCATTCCCCTCTTCCCTCAAAAGCTCTAATTCTTAAATTTTAGAATTAAAATATCTCTTTTCAAAAACATATACCCCTGTGGGTATGTCAATTAGTATATACCCCACAGGGTATATACTAAGGAGAATGAGATGAACCGTTGGTATAGAGAAAGGCTACTTTTTTTGATAGCAGGCACCGTATCTTTGATAGGCGTTACTTTGGGACTACTCGTGAACCCTTGGGGTTTCCTATTGAATTTCCTCGTAGGAATCAATATGATCCTCTTTGCATTCGCGGGCTTTTGTCCGATGTCGCTGATCTTAAAAAGTTTCGGAATCCCCTCTCTTCGTGAGATTCAAGGAGAAAGGAGATGAAATCCTTTTCAGGAATTCTTCCGATTCTTTTCGCCTTTTTCGCCTCGCCCTTTTGGGGCGAGGTTTACGCCGATAGCGTTCTTGAATTTTCGGAAGTATGGACTAAAATTCAAACGCAGGCCCCCAACTTAAAATCGAAAGCTCTGGAAGTCCAAGCCACGGAAATCTCGAAGGATCGTGCTAAAAAACACTGGCTCCCAAAAATTTACGCCGATGTTCGTTCCTATCAGACAAACGATCCTGCTCTGAATTTTATGGGGAAACTCGGACAAAGATCGGCGACTCAATCGGACTTCTCCACTGCGAGCGTTCGTTCTCAACCTTCCAATTTTTTGGATACGAATAATCAACCCTACACCGGTTTGAATTCGAATACCGCGAATATTTTCGCAAAAGACACACTGAACAATCCGGGCTCTCAAACCTACGCCCGAGGGACCTTGGGAATAGAACTTCCTCTTTATGAAGGCGGAGGGAAATCATCCGCATCCCTTATACAAGAGAAACGATTGAACGCCGTTCACGCAGAAGAAAAATACATTCGTTTTCGCGAATATTCGAACGCCGCTGTCGCTTATCAATCCATTCTTCTTGCCGAAGAAAACGGAAAGATCGCTGAAAATCTTCATCGTAAAATCTCCGACTTCCTAAACCAATATCAGTTAGGGAACCGCTCCAACCTCGTGGGGTTTTCCGGATCCTTGGCGCTGAAGTCATTACAACTTATATTAGATGTTTCTAAAAAAGAACAGGAGACCGTTCGACAAAGCGCAGACGAAACTCTTCACTTTCTCGCCGTTGATCTTCCCGAGGATTTTAAACCGAAAAAGAACACTCTCCTTAAGTTTGTGGAAGAATATCTTCCTCTTCCGGGCGAACAAGAATCAGGTCATACTCCTCTCTCGGATGCTTATTCGGCTTATGCGGACGGAGCGAAAGAATCCGTGAATTCGGAAAAATCCAAATTCTTACCCAAAGTGGCGGCCTACGCGGAAACGTATGCATACGACGGGAATCGAAATTTTGCAAATTCTTACAACGCCGGCATCTATCTGCAAATGAATCTTTTAAGTCCGACCGACATAGGCGCGTTAGACGAAGCAAAAGTGAAGGCAGAAGGAGCGAAAAAAAAATCCGAAGAGATTAAACTCAGAGAGGAAAGTAATTTTAGAATTCTTCTCCAACAGGAAAAAACACTTTCGGAAAACCTTAAATCGATCTATGAATCGGTCCGAATCCAAGAGGAGCAATTACAGGTTTCTCAAAAACTTTTCCGCAACGGAACCATCCAAGCACCTCAACTCGCGGAATCCTTTTCGGCGATGGTCCAACTTCTCAAAATGAAAACCGCTTCCGAATCGGAATATCTGAGAATTCGAGGCGAGCTCTCCATCTACTCAAAAAGAGGAAATTCCAATGAAAGATAAACAAACACAGAAGACAGGTTTCGCGGGGAGGATTGCACTCGCGTTTGTTCATTCCAAACTCACTCCGATTCTTATCTTCTCGAGTCTCTTTTTAGGAATCATCGCGGTCTTTCTGACTCCGAAGGAAGAAGAACCACAGATCTCGGTTCCGATGATCGACATTCAACTTTCCGCTCCCGGTTTTAGCCGTTACGAAGTGGAACGCAAAGTCACCGAACCAGTTGAAAGAGCGGTTTGGGGCTTGGAAGGTGTAGAATACGTCTACTCCGCAAGTAGTGATCATGGTGCGATCGTCACCGTTCGTTTCGAAGTCGGACAACCCTTGGAACCCTCTCTCGTAAAAATTCACCACAAACTCATGGAAGTCCAAAGAGAGTTACCGCCTAACGTGGCACCGGCGACCGTTCGATCCTTGACGATCGACGACGTCCCTTTTTTAGCGCTATCGTTTAGCTCCGATCAGAGAGACGATTACTCCTTACGAACGTTAGTCGCTCCTTTAGCAAGAGATCTTTCCGGAACTCCGGATCTTTCCAAGGTTGAACTTTTGGGAGGCAGAAAACGTTCCGTTCGTGTAATCGCAGACCCTTCTCGAATGAATCGCTCCGGGATCAGCATCTCCGACATAGCCAATGCCTTAAAACTCAACGATACGTTTCTTCCGGTCGGACAAAACTGGGGAAAGGAAAAAAAATACGACGTAGAAGTGGGAACGACGATTTCCAAGTTACAGGACGTAAGTTCTCTTCCGGTTGCACAACGCGGAGGGCGTGTGATCCGAGTTTCAGACGTCGCTGAAATTGCGGAGGGTGCGCAGGAAAGAAATAAACAATCCATTCTCTACGATAAAACCATCGACGGAAAAGAAAAAAACTCGGTCACAATCAGCTTCTCCAAAAGAAAAGGAACGAACGTGGTCCCTCTATCCCAAGAACTTTTAGAAAGAGCGGAAAGTTTCGGAAAGCGTCTTCCGCAAGACGTAAAGATGTCCGTGATCCGAGACTACGGTTCCACAGCGGATGCAAAGTCGAAAGAATTGATCGAACATCTTTTGATCGCGACAATTTCAGTCAGCATCCTAATCGCACTCTGGATGGGTTTTCGGGCTTCCATTGTGGTTTCAGTGGCGATTCCGGTAACGCTGGCATTGACCTTGGCTCTTTATTACTTTTTAGGTTATACGCTCAACCGTGTCACGTTATTCGCTCTTATCTTCTCGATAGGAATCCTGGTCGACGACGCGATCGTGGTCGTCGAAAACATAGAACGACACCTGAAAGAAAATCCAAAACGAGGAATCTTAGAATCCACGATCGAAGCCGTTTCCGAAGTGGGGAATCCGACGATTCTCGCGACGTTTACCGTGATCGCGGCGATTCTTCCTATGGCGTTCGTGAGAGGGCTGATGGGTCCGTATATGAAACCGATCCCCGTCGGAGCGAGTCTTGCGATGCTTCTTTCCTTATTGGTCGCGTTTATCGTAACTCCTTGGATCAGTGTTCGACTTTTGAAAACGACTCACTCACATTCCGAGAAAGAAAAAATTTCCAAACTGGATCGAATTTACATACGGGTAGTCGACTGGTTGCTCGCATCGAAAGTGAATTCCCTCAAATTCGGAGTCGGGATCGTGGGACTTCTTCTACTCGCTTCCTCCTTGGTCGCGTTCAAAGCGGTAAAGGTGAAGATGCTTCCTTTCGACGATAAAGACGAGTTTCAGGTGTTGATCGACTTTGATCCGAAAACTCCCCTTTCCAAAAGTATCGATCGTTCCAAAATTCTCGCGGAAGGAATATTAAAGAATGAGAATGTAGAGAAGGTACAAATTTTCGGAGGAGAAGCGGCTCCCTTCTCCTTTTCGGGAATGGTCAAACACAGCTTTCTTAGAAAATCGGATTGGCAGATCGATCTTCACGTCGTTCTCAAATCCAAGGAACATCGATCGATCAAAAGTCACGAGATCATCGAGTCATTGCGTGAAGAGATCGCTAATTTCGGAAGAATGGAGAACGCGATCACAAAGGTCTTGGAGATTCCTCCCGGACCTCCCGTACTCGCCACGTTCGTAGCCGAGGTCTACGGACCGAACGAAACGGAACGAAAGAAAACCGCATTCGAAATTCATAAAATTCTTTCCGAACAGGAAGGAGTCATCGATCTGGATTCGAGTTTGAGGGCGGGAAGACCGAAGATCGTCTATCCGTTTGATTCCAATCTCGGAGGAGTGTTGGGAGTACGTTCGGAAACGATCGCGAGAGACGGACAGTTTCTTTTTTCCGAGACGCCGATTCTTTCCCTATCCGAAGCGATTCATCCGGAAGAAATCACTGTAGATCTATCGGTTGCGGATCGAATTCGTTCCTCTCAGGCGCCGTTTCGTCCGATGACGGTTTCTTCGTTGGAAAGCGGATCGATTCCTTCCGAAAGTGTATTAAATAATTCTTATATTCGTGAGAATCTTACGTTAAACCGAAAGAACTTGCGATCAGTGGAATACGTCACGAGCGAGTTTTACGGAGCAGAGGAAGCGCCGGTCTATGGAATTCTCAAATTGGCGCCGAAGATACACTACCCGACCGGAACGGCGGAAACTCCGCGAAACACCGATCAAGTTTTCGTAAAATGGGACGGAGAATGGTTTATCACATACGAAGTCTTCCGAGATTTGGGAGGAGCCTTCGCTCTTGTGATGATTCTCATCTATGTCCTCGTTCTCGGTTGGTTTAAAAATTATTTCCTTCCGCTGATCATCATGGCGCCGATCCCTATCTCTTTGATCGGGATTCTACCGGGACATTGGTTTACGGGAGCCTATTTTACCGCAACATCGATGATCGGTTTTATCGCGGGCGCGGGAATCATCGTTCGAAATTCGATCATTCTCGTGGACTTTATCGAATCCGAGATTCGTTTGGGAAAACCGCTCAAACAAGCGGTGATCGACGCAGGCGTAGTTCGATTTCGACCCATGCTTCTCACCGCGTCCGCTGTCGTCGTCGGAAGCGCGATCATGCTCTTGGATCCGATCTTCCAAGGACTCGCCGTTTCTCTGATCTTCGGGGAAATTGCGGCGACGATTCTCAGTCGATTTGCGGTTCCAACGCTCTACTATTGGTTCTTAGGAAAGAATCGAATGGAAGAATTACACTCCGAAACGGAATCAACTTTGCATTCGATCCAATGAAACAAAAGAATCCAATTTATAGAATGCAATGATTTTTGAAAATTTAAAAACGATAATCTATCTTGGTCATGAAGAAGTCTCTTCGATTACAGATTATCGTCATTTATACGATCCTAACCGTGGTGAACCTTACGTTTGTCGCGGTTATGATTTTCGAAAATCAAACCGACCTTTTGATTTCGAATTTTACTCTGGAATCGGATCGAGTCGCGAGAGAAATTCTCAAAAAGATAGAATCGTTCGGCAATGTCGATTATCAAAATTCTTCTCAGATCAACGAATTTCAGAGTAAACTTTTTAGCATCGGTCTCACCAATTTTACCGTTTTAGAGATCGAAGATACTTCGCTTGAAAAAACTAAAACACTTCTCTCCAACGGCGCGGTTTCCCCATTCTCCGATCTCAAATCAAAATTGAGTAAGATTTCAAGCGCAAAAGCGGCGCTCAACACTTCTTACGATATCGAATTGGATTCGGATCAATTCATTGTTCATCTGATTTTTTTTCTCAACCCGAAGACGTTCCTCATCTCCGAAATCAAAATGCGGGAAATGATCGATCGTCTTCGCTCCCTTTATATTCAGCTCGGACTTCTGCTCGTTTGGGGGTTCGGTTTTCATATTCTTTTTGGAATCTTTCTCTATCGTAAGATCTTTATCCGTCTTTTTCTTCTCAAAGAAGTCAGTGAAACGATGGCCACCGGAGATTTGAATGCCAGGGTTTCTTGGAATCAATCGGCCCAAGACGAGCTGGATGCGTTAGGAAATACGTTCAACGGAATGGCGGAACAGATCGCTTCGCAGTTTGATGCGCTTCATCTCAAAAATACACAGATCCAAACGGAGTTAGAAATCGGAAAGAACGTTCAGGAATGTTTTCTTCCCGGAAAAAGAAAACAATTTCGTTTGATCCACGCAAACGTTCATTACCAACCGATGCGGGAGGTCAGCGGAGATATCTACGACATTATCGAAATCAACGAGGCTCGCACGGCATTCTTCTTGGCGGATGCGACGGGCCACGGGGTTTCGGCGGCCTTGATCACTTCTATCATTCACTACAATATGCAGGATATTCTGAAAGAAACGATCAATCCGGCCGAGGTATTCAATCGACTCAGCGACAATCTTTTCGAAACTCTACAAGGCACCTTTTTCGCCACGGGAATCTTTTTTCTCTTTGAAAAGGACGGCTCCGCCTACTTCTGTAGCGCCGGCCACAATCCGATCTACTATTTCCGTAAGAACAAGAAAACGATTCTCACCTTGAATTCGACCGGATTCGTTTTGGGAATCGGGATTCCCGATCCTTACAAGGTTCTTAAAATTAGAACCGAACCGGGGGACAAGATTCTCATTTACACGGATGGGATCTTAGACGCGGAAAGTCCTACCAAAGAACAATTCGGGGACGATCGCCTTGTGGAAACGTTTCAGAAATACGCCGAACTTCCTTCGGAAGAATTGTTGTCTCGCTTACGTTCCGATCTTCATTCCTTCGCGAATCATTTTCCGGACGACGTAACTTTTGGAATCTTAGAGATCGCTTAATATGAAAAAGAGCGCGTTTATCGCCGTCATCGGCTTTTTTATTATCTTGTGCTTCGGCTTGATCGTTCTTGATACCAAACTCTTCGAACTCAAAGTAATATTAGAAAAAAGGAAAGTGCTCAACTTTTCTTTTTCGAGCGAAATCCTAAGATCCAAGTTTGAGAGTATTCTCTCCAACAAAGAAAATCTCCGAGCGGAGATGAATCTCAACAATCTTCAGAGTTCTCTCATAGAAAGTGACGGGCTTCCTTCTTTTCAAACGAGTTTCTGGCAAAATTTCGGATCAGGTTTGATCAATGCGGTTCGTTTTGTTACGGGGAAACCGCCGATTCACTTTGAACTCAATTCTTCCAATATCCGTGCTTTAGAACGTGCCTTTCGTTTGGAAAGGAATCAAGCCTATAAGGACGCCTACAACGCGTATTCCGAAACGCTTCCCTCCTTTCCCAAAGGGAGCGAGGAAAGCGGATTCATTCTTTTACACCAAGGTTTCTGTCTCGCGGCTCAGGGAGAATTCGACGCGGCTATCAAAGACTTACAGAAGGTCTTAGAAAACAATCCGGGAAGTAGTTTTGCAAACGACGCGGAAATTTTGACGGGAGTGATTCTCAAATCCAAGGAAAACGCAAAGGAAATCGAAGCGAATTCTGAAAGCCCGGAGGCGAAAATTCGAGCCTACTTTGCAAAGGGAAATTACGCGAAAGTATTGGAAGAAATTGCCAAAACGGAACTTCGTTCCGCTGAGATGAAATACCTCCGTGCGTATTCTCTGGAAAAGACGGGAAATCAAAACGAAGCGATCACGGAATACGCTAAACTTGCATTCTCCGATACGGACAAAGAGATCGCGATCAAAGCGAACCGACGTCTTTTGATGTTGGGTCATTACTACAACGCAGGTTCCGAGATCGCGAGAATTTCGGACAGGAACGCAGAACGCCTCGGTGACGTTTCGGAAGCCGCAACGATCCGAACATCGGCGGAAAAATTGAAACTCGGCGAAGAAGAATCGAAACAAACCAGAGAACCGAATTCTTCTAAGGAAGTCCTAAAAACTCCGATACAAGAAGTCATCGCGAATTCCGAATCCTTTCTAAAAAAAGCGGACGAAGCCGCGAAAGCCGCCGAAATTCGGAATTACATCGCGGTTCATATTGCGGACGCCGCACCGGTTTACGGAGAAAGGATCCTAATCGACGGAGATCGGACAAAATTGTTTTCCACACACTTTCCGATCACCCTTCCGACTTATACGATCCAATCGATCTCTCTCGAGAAAAAACCGGTCCGAAATTCCAAACTGAAATTCGTAAAAGATTCCAAAACAACTTCTTTTCTGAAAGCGATCTTCGAAGACGATCAATCCATCACTCTGATCGAAAATAAAAAACAACAGAAGATCGATCTAACCTCACCGATCACAATCGAGTTATCCAAATGAATCGAATTTTCGCGTTAGTCGCTCTTTTCCTCTTTCTTACGATGCAAATCGAGGCGCATCGTGTCGTCTTAAAAACCGGAGAAATCGTAACGGGCCAATGGAAGGATGGTGACGGGCAAAACGATCATATCGTAATTATCATCGACGGAATCGAAAGAAAGATCGAAAAAAAGGAAATCCTAGAACTCTTTTTCGAAGAAACGGGTAACGGCCTATGTTTTAGCCCGAAAAACGAATCCGAAAAAAAATGCGGCTTAAAACTTTTGAAGCTGAGTTCGCAGACCGTCTATTACATGGATGAAACAAATCGTTATCTAAGAATTCCTCTTCCAGATTTAAAGGAACTTACCATCGAAGAACCTTCTGCCAAAATTTTAGAACAAATATCACAAACAGGAATTCGCGTTCGAATCGTATCGGAACAAAGTCATGATTCTCTTTTCAAAATCGAAAGGATAAACGGAGAATCCATTTTTCTGCAAAAAGAATTTTCCGAAGCTCCGATTGAAATTCTAAAAAAGGAGATCCAAACTCTCACTTGCGTCCTAGGAGAAGATCCGAAAAAAGATGGAGATAAAAGTTCAAACAACAAAACCTCCGTCACGCTCATCGACTATTTAATTCCAGGGTATTATTTAAAAAAACAAGGGCATACAAAATCCGGATACACGCTCATGGGATTGACGGCCTTCTTTGTATCAGGCGCTTTCCATGAATTTTTAGAAGCAAAAAAAGCAAATTCCGGAGCACCGACCTTGATTCCACAGGGAAACGGATCCGTTCTTTGGCTTGAATCGGAAAACGACGAATTTCAAAGGCACAAACAACTCAACCAAATTTTCCTCCTCTCCCTGGCGCTCACCTATATTTTTAATGCGACTCTCTTAACGTTCCCTGTCACATACGAGTTGTTATTTCGAGAAACGGAGCGTCCATTAGAACCGTCGCTTGGGAAAGAGCAAAAAATCGAAATGAAAATAAACATTAACTTTTAGGAACATACAATGACAACAACCAACAACTCGAAAGATGAACTTTCAGTAGAGATCGTATCGAATTCACATGTACAACAAAGTCTCAAACCGAATATCAGCATCATAAAAGCAAAAGGAGAAATTAACATCTTTTCCTCCAAAAAATTAAAGGATGTTTTCACGGATAAGATCGACGAAGGAGTCACCGTCCTTCTTTTGGATCTTTCCGAAACGACCCATATCGATTCTTCCGGTTTGGCGGTCTTGATCAGCACACAGGCGAAGCTGATGAAACAGGTAAAGGGGGGATTGGTCCTCTATTCCATACCTAGTTCAATCATGAAAATCTTCGAGCTCACTCGATTGGATAAGCTGATATCGATGGTGATTGACTTGGACGCGGCAGTCGACAAAGGCTTGAGCTACTGAAATTTCAGGAAGGAAGAATTGTTTGAAAACACCTACTCTCGATAACGAGCAGTAGGTTGATCGTAGAGCAAATAATAATCTCTCCGAATTCAAAAAAGAATTCGAGTTTTGAATTAAGAACCGTCTTGTATCAAATAGTCCAAGTGTAGACGAATGTCCGGTTCCTCCGACGAGACATTTTCAAAAAGAAGATCATCCTCGACCTTATTTGAAATCAGTTGATCCAATTCATTCGGATCTTTTACCAAGTATGTTCCATTGAAGATGCTGTAATTTTCGATCCAGAGTTCCAATTTCTTACTATCCGAAAGGAGAATACAGTTTTGATTCACTCGAATCGAATCGGAGATCATCTTTCTAAAATTCGTAAGATTGGGGAAGTCCTCGTTTTCAATTCGATTTAGATCCAGAATGTAAATCCCGGAATAATCGTCGAGAATCGAAAGAATTACATCCCTCACATTCATAATGGAACGGTTGTCAACTACACCGGAGAGCTTAATCCACATCACTCTTGTGGCGGCTCCTTTCCCATGGAACGTAACGAACTCGTTGCTAACCTGCATTTGTTTCCTCTCTAAAAAAACCTTTCCTCTCCCTTTTTTACTCGTATTCACGAAACGGAATCTAACATCGAATCCAAATCCGGGTTCCATTCAATTCCACGTTATTCGCTCTTTTCAAAGGAAGAATGACAATCGAATTTTTAAAATTTCAATTGTTTCTTATACTTTGTAGAGTGTATAGGATTTCAGAGATACTTCGCCGCATTCTATAACTGGAACACTTTTTTACGAATGGCATCCATACATTTACAAAATGACCTACAATTGGAGTTCGTTTTTATCCCGTATAACGTTCATTAGGCGTATACGAAGAACGAATCATACTTAGACCCGTCCGTGTATGAAATAAATTTTCGACTTCAGTTTAAAGAATTTTACTTTGGTCCACCTGCGAGTGTAAGAAAAGGAAGATCATAAAGATTCGAAGGCTTTCCATAAAGAAATCCTTGTAGGTAATTTGCACCACAATCGATTGCAATCTTTTCTAGAGTAGAATTTTCAATTCCTTCGAAAACGGTTTTTTTACCGAGGGAAAGCAACACCTGCGAAATCGCTTTGAGTACACTTCTTTTACTCAAATTTGAATCCGTACCCAAGATCAGACTTTTATCCAGTTTTACATAATCACTTTCGATCTTTTCAATTCGGGAAAAGTTGGAATTGCCTACTCCAAAATCATCGATCGCAATCTGAAATCCGAATTTTTTCAAAATAGACATTTGTTCTATGATCAATGGGGTTTCCTCGTAGCGACTTTCCGTAATTTCCAAGATCACAGAAGAAGGAGAAAGACTTAAGTTAGAAAAGTAAAAAATCAGATTATCTGCAAATTCCGGATTCTTAAGCTGAAATGGAGAAATATTAATCGAACAGATAAAGTCGGAAGACGGACAACGTCGTTTCAATTCCATAAAATCTCGAAACGCGTTGCGTATCACCCAGGACCCGATTGAGCTGATCAGACCCGATTCTTCCGCAAGTGGAATGAATATGTCAGGACTGATCATCCCCTTTTCCGATTGATTCCAACGGGAAAGCGCTTCTAACGAATGAAGGGTTCTTGTCTCGGCGGAAAGAATCGGTTGATAATGAAGAAAAAGTTCTTTTTTATGAACGGAGTTTCTCAAAGACAAATACGTTGCGATCATCTGAGAAGAGTCGTTTTGGCTTTCTGTCGCATAGCGACTAAACGGATATTCAATCACCTGATTTAGATTGCTTCGGAGTCCTCTTAAAATCTGAAGCGGGGTCGCATCCAATTCCGCCGTATGATAACCTCCGATCGACAACTTGAGGTGAAATTCATGGCCTTCCACTTGAATCGTATTCTTCATATAAGAGATTAAACTGGAAGGAATCCAATTGATATCAACGTCCGGTTTGTTGATCTGATAAGAAAAGAATATCTGATTTGCGGAAACCCGAAATCCCAAATTCTGAGAATTCGTGATCGTTAAAAATTCAGCGTGTAAATCCAGAAAAACGGCTTCATAGATCTGATTTTCGAACTGATGAAGGAAGGGATGGTTGTAAATTTCAATATTGACGAGATAAAAATACGTGCTCTGCAATTTGAGAGAGCGAAGAAGACCATTTCGGAGAGAACGAAATCTTTGAACACGGTGTTTTTCCGAATTGATCGAAGCCTGAGTCGTAGATTCGATATGAACAAAAACAACCTTACTTTTGGAGTTCGTTTCAAAATTGATCTTATAAACACGATCCAAAGCGGAACGAACCACTAACCGAATGCGGCGATCGGCTCTTACTTTTCGAATCCCCGCCCCATGCGCATAGATATTGCCATATTCTAAAAATCTCTCGATGGTTCTGCTGAGTTTCGAATCCGACTTCAGCAAAGAATCGTATTCGATGTCCGAATACAAAAGGTCTCCCCCGAAATTGTACAGGGCATAGCTATAGGTTCGAGAATCGAGGTCGCGATCCAACGGAACATCTTGAAAGCGAGAAAGCATTCTAAGATTTTACAGTAAAATAGATCCTTTTCCTTTCAATTTATAACCTAAGTGATAAGCAATTTCAAATCGAATCAACAAATCCCTTCAGAGTGGAATTAGAATTTTCTATTTTTCTAATTTACGACTGGAAAATGTTTTCTGATCCAAAATAGAAATTCTTGGCTTCCGAGAAAATTTGAGTCCATTTCAATTTCTGAGGATTCATCCTTTGAAAAAGAAACGAAGGAAATGAGGTTTTGAGTTAACTTTCCAAAATATAATCTGAAGAGAGAACCCTTCCCCATTTCACAATCTCCCGATCTAAGAAAATGGAACCTTATCATTTTCCGAAACCCACTTCCGAAATTTATTTCTCGCTCTCCTTTCTTCTAAATTTAATTCGAACAAAAGATTGAAAACAAGACAATAGCTGATTCGCCTCTTATAAAATTGGTCTGGCTTATCGATCTCTCTTCTTTTCAAATCCTTAAGTACATTCTTGTTCGGATTAAAATTTGACCAAGCACCTTTTAAAAAACGCTAGCTTTCACATTATAATCAGAATCAATAAAAGAATTTTTCATGTCCGCTCGGGCAGAATTTATCCAAATAATCTGAATATTGTGACGACAAAATATTTAATTTCATGATAGATCGATTTGAATTACAATAATACCGTAATATTCACTTTTTATATTGTAATTTTAAATCAGAACGTAATTTCATTTCTTTCATAATAGAATGATCTATTTTTTATAGAATTTGATAAGAAGAAATAGAATTCGTTTTAAAATTTAATTTATTCTTTTCAAAAATCAGAATTCGATCGATTTTGATTTTATAAAAGATTTGCTTTAGTTTTTCATACAAAGAAATCAGAAAATTCCAAAATTAGAACATGAAGAGTTATGGTGAATATTAATTTAGATTTATTCTTAAATGAAACGTTCTTGATCGGTCTCATTCGATTTGGTGCAGGCTTTGCATTGATCTTAGGAGTTGGCAATTGGATTCGCGCTCAGAAACAAATCGATTACCTCATTTCGTATGTTCTGATACTGACGGCTATCTTTCAGGCGATCGACGAAAATAGTCTTCTCCTGGTGAACCATCTCTGGCTTTCCAAACTTTTATTTTTAATCGATATCATCGCGTTAGCCGCAAGCGGCACCTTTGTCTTTCTGATTTCTTCGATGATTTTTCGTAAATTTACGGAATTACCCCTCTTTTACTATTGGAATTTTTTGGGACCCTTCCTGCTCGCAATTCCGATCGCTACATTCTATGAAACGCCAGGGAGCAAAGAACTCGATTTCTTTCTCTTTATGGCCGATCTCTACGTTATTATCTATTTCTCCATCGCGATGGTCAACATCTGGAGGGATCGAGAATCCGTCCTTTCTCGTATGAATTTCCGAATGATCCTGATTTTAGTGGTTCTCATTTCCCTTTGTATTCCCTTGGAAATTTGCGGAATTCTTCTGGAAAATAAATTTCTGATCCTTCTTTCAAGCGTTCACACGACGTTTGTCCTTGTCTTTTATTACTTTATGACCCTTCTTTTTCCAAAGATATTGGACTTTTCGGAGATCGAGTCGAACAAGAATCTAACCAAACGTTCTCTCCTGCATGATATCGATATTCGTGCTCTTGAAGAAAAATTAGCGTATATGGTAAAGGAGGAACGAATCTATTTGGATGAAGACATTCGACTCCCGGATCTTTCGGAAGAACTCGGTATTTCGGTCCATCAGCTTTCTTATTTTCTCAATAACCATTTGGGACTCAATTTCAACAACTACATCAACCGATTTCGAGTCGAGGAAGCAAAATCGATGTTACTCAACGACCCCACGCGCTCGGTCGTCTCGGTCGGAATTGCGGTTGGTTTCAATTCCAATTCTTCTTTTTATAAGGCATTTTATAAGGAAACTGGAATGTCTCCAAAACAATTTAGAGAATCACAGCCGAGAATTATTCACTACCCTTCCTCTCACGATGTTCAGCTAAAAAACTAATTCGTTCTCTGAAAGGTTTTCTCGGCCGATCCTTTGTCAAATACTCCTTCGGGGAAATTGACAAAGAATCGTCGGGGTCTATAATTTATAGAATATACTTCCGATTAATTTAAATTCTAAAATAGAATATTCTGATTTTTATAATTTCAACAATTTTCAATTATATTTGCCGACGCATTTCAATCGGAAAGGCGTTACACTTGCCTCCAATCATGTTTGAAAATAAAAGAGGAGGCGCATCGAATGTTTAACTTGAATACATTATCGGATATCATGTCTTCCACCGTTTTCTCGGACGTAAACTTGTTCTACACGCACGCGGCAGGAGTCGGAACGGGAATGATCATGGCGATTTCCAGATTTTACGGAGGGAAAAAAAACGAATTCAACAAAGCGTATGGAACGATCTTATTGAGCGTGAGCGTCTTTTTGATGGCAAACAACAGAATCATCTTTCCGCAAGAAACGGATCCGAGACTTCTAAAAGACCCATTCTTTTTAGGTTTTTATTTCGGGCTCGTTTTGTACGCCAGTTCTGCGGTTTTCATCTGTATGAAGTTCGTCTTAGGGAACCTAGAAAACCCTTGGTATTATTGCAAACGACTTATCGGAATTCTCCCCGTAGCGATCGGATTCGCGTTCGTTTTGCCAAGTTTCGTCTATATCTGTGTTTGTGACGGAATCGGAATCTGCATCACACTTTATACCTTCGTTTGGTCCAGTTATACGATTCGAAAAACCGGAAAAGAACCGGTTTTCTATCATTTTCCGTTCATCAGTTTTGCAATTTCATTCTCCCTAGTTTTGGATCTTTCCGGAACGATTTTGGAATCCACAAAGATGCTTTTGTTTTCCGAACTCATTCCGGGAATCATGCTGGCGTATGTGACTTTGATTGAGAGAATCCATCCGATCCTTTTCAGCAAAGTAAATGGAGAATCAAAAACGCCTGAAGTCGTAGATTCACGGCAATTAACGGAAGATCCGATTCCACTCTTCGACGAAGAAGAAGCCCTTCCGGAAATGAGCCGAAATATATTAGAAGGTGTGGAACTCAGCAAAATTGAAGAAAGAATCAACGCATTTCTGCAAATTCGAGGATATGCAGACGAAGAGTTGAGACTCCCCGACTTTGCTTCCTATTTGGGTCTTTCCACACATCAGGCTTCTTATTATATCAACAAACATATGTCGATGAAGTTTGCGGATTTCTTAAACATGAATCGAATCGAGGACGTAAAACGAAATCTGAGAAACAAGTCTCACATGAATCTTTTGCAGATTGCTTTAGAATGTGGATTTAACTCGGCGTCTTCGTTTCATAGAGCCTGCGTTAAATTCACAGGAAAATCGCCCCGCGAATTTCGTAAGTTGATCAATTCTCAGAATTGAATTTGTAGATAGAATTCCTTCCGAAACGTTTCGATACAAAGGAGACAAGTCCTTTGTATCGAAAGTCTTTTTTGTATCTCTGGGTCTTCATTTTTTTACGGTGAATTTTTGTTACAGCTCCTACAAAAAAAGAAAATCCAGAATCAAACTCGGCTCATTTCCTAATTTACGCAACGATTGAAAACGCAAGGGAGAATTTGCCATTCCTTCCATTTGAAACTCTCAACCCAAAGCAAGAATAGCGAATCAATTCAGAAGAATAAAAAAAATCTACCTGACCAATGAATGCAAATTGGCCAAATAGACAGAATGTTTTCTATGGAGATATAGGAGCTGAGCGTTTTGAAATCCACAATCCGTGAATTCGAAACTGAACTAAGTTTAGTCTAAAATTAAATTCTTCTCCTTTCTCGTTATAAGTTGAATTCAATAAAGCTTAGAATCCTCTAGGAAAATTTTTCTTCAGAACCTCAGAAGAATTCCTGAACCTTCCAGTAAAACCATTGGATTTTTCGAAAAGAGGGTATTTTCCCGTATTGAATGATGGAGGAATGGTTTGAAAAATATCTACCTGGCCAGCGTGTTATTGTCAGCCAGGTAGACTAGTACAATAGAGTGAGTTCCCTTCTACACTTCGCATCATAACGCACTGTGGGAGTTCGATCTCTTCAGGATATAATTTGAATCAAAAACATCTAGGAATAGAATTTAGAATTCAAATTCTTGAATTAAGGAATCGAGCTCCAGTGTGGTTCTCAATTCTTCTAAACTAAAAATGGGAGTGACATCTTCTATCTTTGGGGAACTTAGAATCCAATCGTAAACTTTCGCATGACGGGTGAGCACGAAATAATGCCCTACACTTCTCGAAAGATCGTTTAAAAAATTTGTAATTCCATACGTAAATTCAGAGTCTATATTCGAAACATTTCTCAAATCAAGAACGAGTCGAGAATCGGATTCATGCAATACCGAAAATAATTTCGCCGTCACACGTCCGAGCGTTTCCACATTGATCACTCCGGATAATCGAATCAACAGTAAAGAATGTCGAACTGCTTCCACTTTTATTTCAATAGATTCATATTCAATTTCAGCGATATTCTTCACGTCTACTCCTAAACGAAATCGATTTTTGATATCTCTTGGAAGAGATGTCGTTTTCAGTTTAAGAGTATAACGGGTGAATTCTATAAATCCTTTCAGGCTATAGATTGACGGTTCAAAAAGAATGAATCGGATCAAAGACGCAGACTCGATTTCGACCGGTCGACTTTGCCCGGTATAAGGCTTGATCCGCATGAACAAAGGATTCTTCCAAACCGTGTCTTCCTCCTCTGCCTTCGGATATGCCTATGCTCAAGGTCACTGCCTTTCCGTTTTGGAGGACGACCTGATTCTCCACCTCTTGTCGAAGATGTTCGGCGATATTGATCGAGTCTTCGGGATTTGCGCCAAATAAAAAGATAGCAAATTCTTCTCCTCCCCAGCGACAGACGGCATCAGTCTGTCGAATACAGGAATTCAATATCTTCGCGACTCTTACCAAAATTTTATCTCCTTCGTCATGACCGTATTGATCGTTCACCAATTTAAAATGATCGATATCCACCATGAGTATCGTCCAGGTCTGTCCATGTCTGCTACTGATCGCAAGGGACTTCTGAGTCAACTTTAAGAAACCTCTTCGATTGGATATTCCGGTCAACGGATCAGTATGAATCAATGCCGATATCTGTTCGATAGAAGACCGTAGCTGAAGATAAAGAATTAATACGACAGACAATGCGCAAACAAGTCCCCAAATCGGTAATAAATTTTTGACGATAAAAAGAATAAATTCCGAAACTTCGATTCTATGAATCAGATATACATCCCCCACTTTGACTTCAAAGGAAGCCCAATATGTCTGATCATTACGATAAAGAACTTCGGAAGGAATTTCAGGAATTTGAATTTTCATCAGATCCTGAAGACCCTCTTTTCCACTCCTTGCGATGACATGCCTATGTTCGTCGATCAGCATACTTTCGCCGATTCCTTCTCCGTTTTCCAAAATCCTTTTTATCGTATCCAAACCGATATCGATCGATGCGACTCCGAGAAAGCGATCTCGATAATATACTGGTTCGGCAATCGTGATCATTAGGCCCCTTCCTCCGATATCTTCGTACAGTTCCGTGATGATCTGACGTTTGCTCGGATTCGTTTTCGGTTCCGCCTGAACCCAGAATGGCCTCGTATAGAGTTCGTCTTTAAAATGAAAGTTCCTCGCAACCTCACCGATTCTTGGAGTAAAATAGAGAAACTGTTGAGCGGAGAGATAATACGCCGATACGACGTCGTTTTGTTTTTCGGCGAGGGTTTCGAATTGTCCACCCAAACTCAAAACTGCCTCGATCTCTTTCAACAGAAAAGGATTCACTCTATGAATCGATCCGACCGCAGTCAAAGTTCCCGCGTAAGCAGGGTCTTCTTTTAATTGATTTCCGAGAGATATTTCAAAACGGTTCAGATCGGGAAGATCTTTCATTTTTTTAACGATTCGCGGATCCGTCGCGACGTCTTCGTGATAATTCATATAATTCGTGACGGATAAGCCCAACGCCCTGGACTGATTGCTTACACGATGGAGATAGTCTTGCATCGCTCGCGCCCTCATTCCAATCATTCTATAAAGATCGCTTTCCAACTTCTGTATTTCGTACACGAGAATGATAAACATAAGAAGAGGAATGATCGCAAAAAGCAGAAATAGAATCCTCTTTTTAATTCTTATCTTCTCTCTATCTCTCTGAATTCGATACGTTCGTTGCAACTTTTAATTCTCCTCATCCTGTCGAGACAAAAGATCTCTACGGTCGAGTTGCTTTTCGATACGATAAAAAGAAATATTTATTCTCTTTTGAAAAGTGTCGAATTCGAAAATGAAAGAATTGTTTTACGATACGCCGCCCAAAATGCACTCGTCCGAAATCTTTTCGGAGAATTTTTTTTCCTCTGTGAGACTGAGATCAGACGATTCACCTTTCATAGGAATTCGTTTTTCAAGTCACGAACACGAACGTAGATCCAAATTGATACCAACTTGACAAAAGCGGGCACTTCTTGGAACCGAATCTATTTTTTTATAATTTCATAGGTACCAATGCGCATTTCCGCTTCGTTTTTCAAATAGAGAAAAATCGAGCGACGATCATTTCGTAATGAAGCGCAAAATAAAACAAGACGACTAAGTTTGCGTAGAATATGGCCGGAATCAGCCAAAAGAGGGTGAGCCAGAAAGAACCCTCGTTTAAATAGATAAAGAAAATCGATATTCCAAGCCCGAGATAAAGATCGATGCAGATTTGTCTCGCCCAGTGCATCCTGAACATTTTTTGAAGGCTATGAATTAGATTCTCGCGCCAACTACAATAGATCGTATAACATAGAAAGCTAAAAAAGGCCAGCCAGACCGCTGACCTACCTACCCCGAAAGCTCCGGTTATTCCGATGGAAGCGTGATTTTGTTCCACCCAGAACACACTGATTCCAAAAATAAAAAACGAAACCCATAAAACGATTTTTACAATCATAAGTTCTCCTCGATTCTATTTTCAAGCGTTCTTCTTTCGTTATAAATCGGTCAATGTATATTTGAAAACCATTGACAATACAATAACCGGTTATTATATTCTTCTTTGTGATTCCAAAAAAGATTGGACGAAAGCAGAAGGAAGTTCGTAAAGTCGGACAACCTAGAATCGACCCGGGGGCTCCTCTGGAACGAAGATCCGTCGGTTTGCCCGAATCTTGGTGGAAAGAAATCGATCTCTTGGCGAAAAACTATGAGAGCAAGGCCTCGGAAATCGTTCGTCTTGCAGTCGGTCTCCACCTGCGTCGTCTCGGTAAGATCAAAACCAAAATCGAACTTCATAAAAATCGAAAACCGAATTGATCCACGAAACGACTACGATTCGAATTTTCAAACAGGAGTAAACCCAGAATGAATTTAAAAGAAGCGGAAGAATTTTGTATTCGCTGGCTTTCCGCATGGACCGGAAATCAACCGGAACATCTGATTTCATTTTACGCAAAAGACGCTTTTTATTCCGATCCCACAGCCAAAAAAGGCTTTCAAGGCCATGGTAAAATCTTACCTTACTTCAGAATTCTTTTGAGAAATAACCCGGACTGGAAATGGACACACGAGGAAATCTTTCCGAACGAAAAGGGGTTCTTACTCAAATGGAAAGCGATCATCCCCACCAAGGAAAAAAATATCATTGAATACGGAATGGATATTGTGGAAGTCATAGACGGAAAAATCACAAGAAACGAAGTCTATTTCGACACACGCAGTTTGATTTCGAAAAGATAATTTAAGTAGTCTAGGCTATATCATAAATAGACGTTTCAGTAATTTACAAATATCTAATCCTTCAATTTTCTTTTGATTCTTCAGAAAGTAGAAATAATTGTCCCGGCTGTACGATTTCGATTCTTCCCTTTACGGTTTCGATCAAACCTTCCTTTTTGAGTTTTCTCAACTCTCGAACCACAACTTCTCGAACGGTGCCGATCGAATCAGCGAGATCCTGTTGAGAAAGTTTTACCGAAAGAAAAGGTGGAGATTCCTGACTCATTGCGTTCAAGAGCAAATGACGGGCAAGTCTTTGTCTTACGCTAGTGAACGCGATTCCATAGACTTCCCTAAGAGCGGCGTACACCCTTCTCGCACATTCCTCTGCGAATAACCATGCTAAGTCCGGAGTTTTTTTTCCGAAGAATCGTACGTCCTCAAAGGAAACGGCCAAAACTTCCGAATCCGCTAACGCCTGGACGTGTGTTTCTTCCGGTTCTCCGGATTTTTCATCCGTTACGATTGCGCCCACGATTCCCATCATCTCGCCGGGTTTCGCATATCGAACCGTCGTTTGTCGTCCGGAAGGAGCGTATAAATACAATCTAAAAAATCCTGAAAGAATCAAGCCCGCATAACGTGTACCATCGGAACTCTGAGGAATCATCTGTCCCGCGGTGATTTTTACGATCCTCCCTCTTTCCAGAAGAGGCCAGTAGGATTCTTTTTTTATGGTCGAGAATATGCTGAGTTCCAAGATTTGAGCGATCTCTTTCGTAAACTCCATCTTCCCTCCGAAAGGATTCGAACCGAATTTTTTAAATCACTGGAACAAAAGTTCCAGGTGATTTTGAAGTAGCGATGTATTCTGTATTCGATCGTCTTCGAAGTCAAGAGATTCCGAATTCGTCCGGAGGTTTTACAGTGTATCGAATGTTCATCAACAAATCCCTTTTTCTTTTCCTCATTCCGATCCTAACGTCGTCTTACGGCTGTTTTTTGGGAGCTCCGCTCAAAAAGGAAATCAGGGACTGGAAGGAAACTCAAAAAACGGAACAGCGTTTTAGAACTTGGGAGGAAGTATTCTCCAAGCCGACTCGACTCGAAGTGAAAGCACTGTTGACCGGATACGTTCTTACCGGTCCGTCCATTCTGATCGATTCTAAAAATCCGAAAACTCCTGAAAATCAAAAGGTGGAACAATGGGTGCCCGCTTTGAGTTATTTAGTCAGACATCCAAAAGAAGGAAAATTTCTTATGGACTCCGGGGTTCCTTCCGTCGACGAACAAGGACATTGCGACTTTACTCTGGTCGGGCCGATTCTAAATATTCCCTGCCGCTCCGAAAAAGGTCGCGACTCCGCAAGTCAGCTGAGTCTTTTGAACGTTTCGAATGAAGATTTAAGATTCGTCCTGATCTCCCACTTGCACTGGGATCATATCGGAGGAATGGGAGCACTTCGGAAAAGAGGACCTGTGCGGATTTTAATCTCCGAAGAAGAAGCGGATGACGCGAGCAAAGCTTTCTCGATTCTTCACGGTTACGCCCCCCGCGCTCTGGAAGTGGACTTCGACGTTTCCATTCTAAAAAAAGATAAATTTCAAAAGATGCCTATATTAGGAAAAGTTTATGATCTTTTCGGAGACGGTTCCGTTTGGATCGTTTCCGCTCACGGACATACGGAGGGAGAATTAGCCGTTTTACTCAATTCAACCGAGGGAGCATTTTTATTTACATTCGATTCTTCCCATCTCAAAGCGGGATTTGAGAACGAAGTCACTCCGGGAGCGGTTGTTGATCGTGTAAAAAGTCTGGAAAGTATTCGAAAAATGAGATCCTTTTCTTTAGCGTATCCAAAAGTAAAAGTCGTCTACGGACACGAACCGACTCAGTGGAAAAAAGAATCGACTGTGACGTTGACAAACGGAAATTTTTAGAATCTCCAACCATATAAAAAAAGTCTCATGCAATTTTTTGCATGAGACACCAATTAAGAAGGAGTTCGTTTTCAAAGAAGAGATAGGATTCTTCTTTTCGTTCGTTTCGCAATCGAGATCGAACTTAGTTTCCGGTCAGCACTTTGTATTCTTTCGGTATCTGAAATCCGTTAAAACGATTGGTGAGACCGTAGATGAGAATGCCTGTAAGTACGACACCCAAAATCAAGATCCAAACGGATTGTTGTCCCGGCGAGGCACCCAAAAGAGAACGTTTCATTTTCGTTCTGTGAACCGCGGCGATGTGACCGAATACGGAGATGATCGCCAAGGAATAGTAAGGAATAAAAAATACGTTAAACGGAAATGTGTTCAAACCCGCCGCTCCAAAGTAGAAGTTCGTATCGAGATGAAGAACGGATCTTCCCGTAAGAACCGCGCTCATATGAATCGTCAAAAAAAGAGCGAGATACAATCCGGTTAGAATCTGCAATTGTTCAAAAGAATTGGTGACCTCCTTTCTTTTCCGAATAAACAAACGAATTCCAGAAACGATTTGGGTCAAGACCGCGATAAGAAGCAAGGTTTCCACAAGCGGATTTCGATAAACAAAACGTAAGATTTCCATCGTCGAAATATGCGCAGTAGGCCCCCAGAAGCTCATAAAATGATTGAAAAGATGCACTCCGATAAAAACGGAAAGTGTTAGTCCGGAAACATAGTGAATTTTTTTGATCGTCATAACCAAGTCCTATTAAGATCCGGAACGTTTCCATTGAATTCGTCCCGGTTTATTCAAAAGAAAGACGCTTCGTCCGATACGATTGTGACAAAAAGTCCAAGAAGAATCTAAAAATTCTCCCTTAAATCCCGGCTTTAAGATTCGCATTTTTCTCGAAACTTTAAAAAAGGCTTGCTATTCATTCTTTATATAACTAATAGGTTATATAAAGAATGAATTCTAAACTCGCCACTTCTAATCGTTTGAACGCAACGTTCGCGGCGCTCGCCGATCCGACTCGCCGCGCGATCCTTTCCCGTTTGGCCTCGGGTGAAACTTCCGTGATGGAATTGGCAAAACCGTTTGCGATGAGTCAACCCGCCATTTCGAAACATCTGAAAGTTTTGGAACAGGCCGGTTTGATTTCGAGAAGCCGGGCGGCGCAAAAGCGACCGAGAAGAATTCATGCCAAACCTCTCGCGGAAGCGTTTGATTGGCTGGAGAAATATCGCAAATTCTGGGATGGAAGTTTTGAACAACTGGATGATCTCTTAGAAGAGCTCAAGACAAAGAAGAAGAACAAAGCTTAGATGAAGAAAACAAATTCGGAGATTGATATGAACAAGGCCGGAAATTTAAAACTGGTTCCCAAAGATGATCTGGAAATCGTGATGACTCGAGAATTCAACGCGCCTCGAAAAATGGTTTTTGAAACGATCACAAAACCGAAATACGTCCGACGTTGGCTTTTGGGTCCACCGGGTTGGTCTATGGATGTTTGCGAAATCGATTTTAAAGTCGGCGGAAAATATCGCTACTTTTGGAAACACGAAGACGGTAGAACGATGGGAATGGGCGGCGTTTATAAAGAAATCCAAAGACCGGAAAGAATCGTTCACACGGAAGTTTTCGACGAAGCCTGGTATGCGGGAGAATCATGGATCACCACCGTTTTTACCGAAAAGGACGGACGAACTTTTATGACGGCGACGATGGAGTATGAGTCTGTTCAAGCAAGGGATTCCGTAATTCATTCTCCGATGGAAGGCGGGGTTTCTAGTAGTTACGAAAGACTCGATGAAATTCTTTTATCCGAACAAGTATTAGGAGATACAAAATGACGAAGACATTAGAAAAGAAGGATTCACTTTTTATGAATCTTCTAAAAAGTACCGGAGCCGTTTTGATCGGACTCGTAACGATTTTCGTTATTTCCCTAGGAACCGATCAAATATTACACGTTTTGAATGTTTATCCGCCTTGGGGTGAACCTATGTTCGACAACGGGCTGAACGCCCTCGCACTTTCCTATCGATTGCCGTACGGAGTGTTAGGCAGTTATATCACCGCGTATTTCGCTCCTAAAAATCCGATGCGTCACGCGCTCATCTTGGGAGGAATCGGGTTTATTCTCAGCACCCTCGGAGCGATCGGAGCCATACAATACAAGCTTGGACCGATCTGGTATCCGATCGCACTGATCCTCAGCGCGCTCCCCTCTGCGTGGTTAGGCGGTAAAATTCTCGAAAAGCAAGAAGGGAAACGATGAAAAAAATCAAACCCTTTCTCTGGTTCAACGACAATCTCGGTGAAGCGATCGATTTTTATACGTCCGTCTTTCCAAATTCGAAAGTGGAACAGATCTCTAAAAACGGAGAAAAAGTAGTAAGCGCCGCGTTTCAACTCGAGGGTCAAGACTTCTTGGCCTTGGACGGCGGACCACACTTTACGTTTTCGCCCGCTGTTTCTTTTTTTGTAAACTGCGAGACACAAGAAGAAATCGATGATTTTTGGGAAAAACTCTCTCAAGGCGGCGAAACCCAAAGATGCGGTTGGCTCAAAGATAAGTTCGGTCTTTCTTGGCAGATCATTCCTTCGGTGCTTGGAAAATTCTTACAAAATGCAGATCGTGAAAAGGCAAATCGCGCGATGCAGGCGATGCTTTCCATGAACAAACTGGATATAAAAACTCTTCAAGAAGCTTTCGATGGAAGATGATTCTCTTCAGTGAACGGAATACCAATCCACAATGGCTTTGACTCCGTTAGAAACACCCGGGTTCAACTGACCTTGGCGGAAGTAAGGGATAAAATCTTTTTCGATGATTTCTTTTGCTTCCGAATTAGACATCCTCGTAGCGGCAACCTTGCCTAATTCGATTCGAATCTTTCTATCACTAAAAGATATCAATACGACGATTCCGTATTCCGGAAAGGAAGAATCGGTCTGCGCGAATTTTTGAAAGTATTTCACTGCGTATTCTTCCTCCGTGAGTTGATCGAGTAACGGGACAATCACGACCTCCAATCGGAGTTTTGTTTCCAGGTGAAGAGAGTTACAAAGAAGATTGACTGTAGATTTTGTTTCCACCGAAAGTTTATTAGCGTAATCGTGAGAACAATCCGCCTTTAAACTTTTGTGAATTCCGCTATGAATGAAAGATGACGTCGAAAGAAATAAAATAGAAATAAAAACGATAGAGATTCTAAATTTCATTACTTACAATAACAAAAACGTTCTATTTTTTATTATGATTTTTGCATGATCTTCCGCGCCATTGTTTTTCAACTTATAATCGAGTCTTTTTTCTAATCGAATTTTTACGATTCGACGAATATTCCAGAATACGTATCGAACATTCAATTTTTAGAAAATAGAGTTTCTAAACGTCCGTTCATTACATTGAGGTCCACATATCCTTCGATACCGGGGATTCTACCTCGATTCTTATACTGCCACAAAACCCAGGAAATATCGGAAAATGTATTCGGATGTTTGTAAATATCTCGGATCCAAATCGGATGATCGAAAAATTCTTCTCCGAGATAGCGATCTATAAATTCGAAAGTTAAATATAAAATTGTCTTTCTCTCATAATGGGAATCGATTCTTTGCAAAAATTCTTGAATTTCCTTCTTCACATTCTCCACATTCGGTCGTTCTTTACAATTCCCCGTAAATTCCAAATCGACAACCGGAGGCAACGCATCCAATTCATTTGGAACCAGCCTTATAAAATTTTCTGCTTGTTCAATTCCCGTTTTGCAGAGGGTAAAAAAATGATAAGCGCCGGTCGTGAATCCTGATTTTCTTGCCTCTTTCCAATTCGTTCGAAAGGAAGAATCTTGAAATTCCGCTCCCTCAGTGGCTTTGATATATACGAATGAAATTTCAGCTTTCGGAACCTTGCCCCAATCGATCCTACCTTGGTGGTGTGATACGTCGATTCCGCGTAACGGATATTTTTCCTCGGAAGGATATACGAACCAGATTTTTCCGGTATCGATCGCTTTGTATCCGCCAAACAAAGCGCAGACGATCAATAGGATAGAAAAAAGAAGTCTCGGTTTCATCGCTGATTTTTTTTCGAAATGGAATCGAATGTTTTCTATCAAAGAAAGGTAATTCAAAGAAGAAAAGAGAATTTTGACTCTTTTCGAAATTCTTTCGAGAAAAACGGTGAACCGGAAAAGAGGACTTACGTCAAACCCATCAGGGCGGCCACTCGGAACTCACGTACGAGTAGAAATTCTTCGCTGATGGGAAAAATCTGAAATCTCGGATTCGATTCGTTTCCATAAGAATTCGAAAGAAAGTTCATTGTATCACCGACGAAACTTCTTGAGGAATCTCGCTCCTCTGGATCTTTCCAAATCCTCGCGACCATCCCCCAAAAAAACTCGAAGAAAAAGGAAGAATTGAAGGTTGTAAAGATGTCTTTGTCGAAAAAGTTTGTTAGCGAGAGAGAATATCAAAAAAACAAAAGGAATCGATTTTGTTCATTCTACGTATCACGAATTTTTCCTGTTTCCTCCTTTCCGTCGGATTTTTCGCCATCACATTTTTGATTCGAGATCCTCTTCTTTTAAAAGTGAGGTCCGTAAGTCTTTGGATCGTTTTTTCCACGACCTTCTTGTTCACTCTTTTCTTTTCGTCTCTTGTCAAAAAGAATCGAGATCGATTCGTTCGTATCCTTCTCTTTCTTTCCCTTTTATTCGTATGGGCGGGCGCCGCAAATTCGGTCTACAAGGAACTCATCTTTCAAACGAGAAAAAAAGCGGTTTTGAATTCCGATCCGAAACTACTCAAAAAATTCGCGGAACATATCCTCGTAGGATACCGTAACGATGAGGATTTGGAGAATTACCTTAAAATTCCTTTCGCAGGTTTTTTCCTCACTTCGCATAATCTTTCCGGTATGAACGTAGAAACACTCAAAGGAAAGATCGAAAAGATTCAAAAAATCAGAAAAGATCTCGGCTTTCCGATCGCATTGATTTCCTCCGATCAAGAAGGTGGGATCGTATCGAGACTTTCCCCTCCTCTCAAACGCCCCGCTTCTCTATTAGAATTGTATAAAATGTTTCCAATCGATTCCGATTCGAAAACGAAAATGCGAAGGGCAATTTTCGAAAAAGCAAAGGATCTACGGTACGTCGGAGTGAATTTTAATTTTAGTCCAGTGGCCGACCTCATGGAAAAAAATTCCAATCCTCTCGACTTCTTTAGTCAAATTCAAACCAGAGCGATCTCAAACGATCCAGAAGTGGTTTCCGAACTCGTAAGAATGTATTGCGAAGTGATGATCGAAAATCGAATCCTTCCTACGTTAAAACACTTCCCCGGAATCGGTACAGTGACGGAGGACACGCATTTTTTTAACGGTAACGTGAGACGAACAACCGCGGAGATGAAAAACAAAGATCTCGTTCCTTTTATCGACTCGATGAAAGAACAAAAAACTATCGCCGTAATGTTATCTCATTCTTTTTGGAAGGGATTGGATTCGCAAAACCCAGTTTCTTTGTCCAAAGCGGTTATCACAGACTTTTTAAGGAAGGAAGGTTCGAAGTCGGCGATCTTAATCACGGACGATCTCAATATGTTTCCAGTCTATTACCGTTCGGGTGGAATCGTTCAAGCAAGTGCGGACAGTTTAAATGCCGGCACCGATTTACTTCTGATTTCTTACGATGGGGAACAAGTCTACGAGGTGTTATACGAACTCATACGATTGGGTTCGAACGACTCCATCGACAAGAACTTAGAACAAAGCAATCTCCGATTAAAGGAACTGCAAAAATTCTTCGGTTCGAGATGAAGATCGAATCATTTCCCACTTTTGTCGATTTTGAATTTTAAGGAAAGGAATTGTTAAGCGAAGCAGAAAACGCCGGAATAGTATTCGTTCCGGCTTATTTTAGAATTTTCTAACGTATCAGGGAGAATCCAATTTTTTTCTAATGAGAGAAAGTAAAACTTTCACCTGTTCCGGCGCCATTTGACTTTGAGGACCCAAAGGAGAATTTTCGATCTCGCTATGATTGTGAGAATAAACAAGTTTAGCCTCTTGCAGATCTTTCAGCGTAATATAAATCGTTTTAGAACCTCGCGTAACGGCAAGATAGTCGGTGTCATTCACTTTTTTGGAATGGGATGCTACGTTTTCTAATTCGATCTGACCTTCGCAATGACAGGTAAAGGTCATGTCTTCGTGAACCGCAGTAAAAAACTTGGTTCCCCTAACCCCGGCCGTACTCGTAGGCGTATGTACGCTGAGCTTATCGCCCTTTAACAACTTGTTCGAAAGAACCCAGGAGCTTCCTCGATCTTGAAAGAAAATCTTTTCATGCGATTCTTGTTTTAAACGAAACTGAGAATCCGATTGAATTTCGATCACCGAAGAATTTTCTCCAAAGACAATCGTTACTACCGATTTCGGCCCGGTGATCACAACGTCTTCGTTCTGAATTTCTTGAGAAACCGTAGCAGGTATCTTTTGATCCCCGCGTTGAATCGAAACGGTTCCTTTTACAAACGTGATCACACCCTTCGTTGGGTCCGCAGACTTGCTCTTACACTGAAAGAATAGAAGGCCCACACAAACGAAAGCCGACAGTATCCCTATTTTTTTCATAAGTTCTCCACTATCTCCGAGTTGGAATCGGAATCGATCACAAAGATGAAGGATCGATTTCCAAATGGCAAACGATTATTTTAAAGAATGAGGAATCTTTTAATCGGAACTTTTCGCGGGAATCGGAAGACGTTGTGCCGGATCGTAGAAAAAAGTTTCCTCAGCGATTCTTTCGCCTTCCCAGCGCTGATACGCTAACTCCTCCATGTGCATGGCGGTTCCATCCTTCCATTCGAAATGAAAGATCCATCGAATGACAACCTTGTCACCGTTCACAAAAACGGGACGAACACACGTCGATGTCAGAGTTTTCACTCTGGAAAGAACTTTTTTCTCGTTCGCGACGTGCAACCTTCGTCCGATCCGAGGCGCAGATTGATTTTCCTGCATGGAAGAATTCTCCGTATAAAATTCTTCGATGGCTACGTCGTGTTTGTTTTCTTCCACGAGCGCGATAAAACGTTCCAAAGTTTCCGAAGTAGGCATATTCTATTCTCCTAGTCTAACAAGACAAATGCGAACAATCGACGGATTGTATTCCCAGTTAGACGATCGGCTTTATCGATTCGATCTCTTAATGGACAACGAAATCCAAAAATTCTTATTAGACCCACGTTCCATATTCTGAAATGAGAGTTTGATTTTCCAGTTAATTTTATGTCAAACTATTCTCCCTTTACTTTCAGACGAGAGATTCCCCGGGTCCATTGGAAATGAATTCCATCCGGTTTTGGAATTTCTCCAATGAAAACAAAGTCACAAACTCCTACCTTTGGAAAACTTCCGATTCAAACCGAAGGAATGGATCAAAGTAGAATCTGCTTCGTTTCACAAAAACGTACGGGCTTATCTCAGATAATATAAATAAATTGAAAAATGAATGATATTCTCCATGTCATCGGAAGAAATGCCGGGAAATTTTGTTCGGTATTCCCGAAGAAACAAATCAAAGTCGAAATCTTTCGAATCACAATAACGGCCTCTACTCCCTACATAATACTTTGAATTTTTGTAGTCTCGAAATTCCGCAAGAAGTTGGTTTTTCAACGTTCGGATCATTTCCACTCGATCGGAGTCGAACATTCCTAATCCGTAATATTTTAAACGCCTTCTAATTTTGTTTTCGATTTTTTTCTTCTCTGCGATATCGAATTCATACGCTAAATCGCTAAAGCAGATAAAATCATAGGTTTGATCTTGGTTCTTTTTACTCTTCATAGGGGAACAGTTCGTCAAAAAGGAATTCCGTCGCGGTATCCACCCGATCTATAAGAAAGGAAAGAGCAACTTCTCTTAAATTCATCTTTTCTAATTTCCATTTCCAATTTCATAAGAATGCATGAATTCCCTTTTTTGTTTCCGCAAAGAATTTTATAGAAAATGACTTGAAAATACAGTTTAAGAACGTTCGAAGTATAACTTTAAAGGAGAATTCGATCTTATGACTGATAGTAAGAAAGAATCTGTCGGTCTCTTGGCCGGATTTATTTATTTCGTTTCTAGCTTTTTAGCGGCAGGCACGATCGCGGACCGTATCGCTTCCACGATTGTAGAATGGAGAGAAGTTTCCAATTTCGAAGGTGCGGCCGGTTATGCGTACGCATTACAAATTCCCGCTTGGTTTATGTTTGCGTTAGTTGCTCTTTGGATTCTTTTTCTATTTATACGAAAGCAACCCATAATCGTTTATTTTGCGATCTTTATCTATATCGGAATTTCGATCCCGTTTCTTTTGCTAATACTCGACTTGATCGGAATCAGATCCTAATTTTTCGAACCTATATTCTCCGGAATAAAAACTCTGGATCGATTATAATATTTTAAGAATATACTGTGATCGGAATATTCTATCCGCTCATCCGAGCGGTCGGCTCGGAAAACCAGTCCGTTGCGGCCTTTGTCACCAAATTCCATTTCTGTGGATCTTCCAAATGACTCGGCGAACCTTCGATACGACTTATTTTTTTTTGAGGAGATTCGATTCTCTTAAACGTCGTTTGGTCGGATTCCTGCCCCTTTACATTCAAAGCTCCGATGATGTTTAAGATCGGAACCTCGCAGAAATCGACGCTGAGTGGCGGAATTTCTCCAATAAAGACAAAACTTTCTATTTGGTTTTTTAACTTCAAACTGGCTCTAAAAAATCGTTCGGCGTAAACCGATAAACCCACGTACCCGAATCTCATATCCTTCGTCAGACTGTGATTTTTTAGCCAGTGGGTAACAGCGATTAGTCGATCTGACAAAAGTTCCTCATCCAATCGGTTGATGGAAATTTGTCTTTCCTTATCCGTCAAAAGACCGTAGAGAAAGAAGGTCGCGATTTTTTTTCCATTGAGCGCGCTGGAAAGTTTTTTGAGTCGATCCGCAAATCGGGAATGTTCCTCTTCGAGTATATTGATGACGAGCAAATCCGCGCCCTCGGGGACGACGATGTCTCCTTTGAGCTCCACTTGATTTACGGGAAAACTCACGGTTTTGCTAAAATGCCTTCTACCCATTGAATTTCTTTTTTGAGTTCGGTCTTTGGTTCTAGTCGAGAAGACTCATCAAAGCGGTTTCGTTTTTGATAAGAATTTTTCTTTTTTCAATTTCAATCCAACCCCGACACTTGAAATCGGAAAGGGCTCTGACTAAGGTTTCCGTAGTGGCGCCGATGATGGAAGCGAGCACGTCTCTGGTAAAAGGAAGCTCGATTTTGACTCCGACCTCCTTCATTCTTTCCAAAAGGAATTCGGACAACTTCGCGTGCGTATGACGGATCCCCATCGAGTAGATTTTGTTTTCGGCTTCCACACATTCCTGAGTCATTTTGTCGAAAGCCATATCGCTGAACTCCCGGTTTGTATGTAGCAATTCTTGAATTTCGAATTGTGATACGAATTGAACTTCCGTATCTTCTAATGCGATTGCGTTGTGCAAATAGGTTCCGCCCATCACTGCATCCCGAAAACCGACCCAACTTCCAGGATAATGAATTTTGAATGTTTGCTGTTTGTCGTTTGCCTTGGAATGTCGGAAGGAACGAACGTATCCTTTTCGAACGATATAGAAACCGTTGGAAGAATCGCCTTCCGAAAAAAGTAGCGCGTTCTTTTCAAAATGTTTCGTATTTTGGGAATCGCTCAATTCATATTTCGGAACCAACTCAAGACGTTTTTTCTTACTCGGGACTTGATTCTCGTCGGAAACACCTTTGGATACTGTAAGTGCGCTCATATTCTTCCTAATCCTTTCCATTCTTACTGAGTAGTTTATATAGGAGTTTGGAGGGGCCGTCAATGACCCAAGGGATATACGACGGATTGCGGGGGTTTTCTGCGGATTGAAAGGGTTAAATTCTAAAAATCTCCGAGACGAAAAGAAGCGTAAAACCGCTCCGATCGGGGATTGGAGGAATTCTAGGCCTTTCCGGAAAATTCAGAGAAGTTCTTTGATCTTTGCGATGTATTTCCGGCCGACCGGAAGTTGGGTTTCGTCCTCGTCCTTAAGGTAGACGACGTAGTTCCCCATCGTATCACTCTGGAGATGAGAAAGTTTCTGGAGATTGATGATGTATTGTTTATAAATTCTTAAAAATTGATTGGATGGAAGTTTTGCCTCCAAGCTCTTTAGGGATTTATAAGTGATGTATTCCCTTTCTTCCGTATGAATCACGCTGAAATTATCCCGGGACGCGATGTAGATGATGTCAGTGTAAGGAACCAGAAAATAATTTTCCTTTTCCAAGATGAACAGCCCGTGTTCGTTGAACGCATTTCCTGAATTTTGGCTTCTCTTGTTTTGAAGAAACTCCACGGCTCGATCCACGGCTTTGTAAAATCGATCCTTTGAAAACGGTTTTAAAAGATAATCGAGAGCGCCTAACTCAAATGCGTCGATCGCCTTATCTCGAAATGCGGTGACAAAGATCACATACGGAGGATTTTCCAGTTTTTCAAGCACTTCCAATCCTGATATCACGGGAAGATTGATATCTAAGAAGGCTAAGTCGAAAGATTCTTCTTGGAGAAATTGTAATGCCTCTTCTCCGTCTTTTGCTACTTTACAAAGTTTTAATTCAGGTCGAGAGAGACAGAAGTTTACGAGCAACTCTCTGGTAGGAGCCTCGTCTTCCACGATGATCGCTTTCCATTCTTTATTCGGAGATGCCATTTCAGTTTAATTTTCCCAGCTGTTCGTTTTTTGGCGTGTCAAAATCGACGGTTACCAATGTCCCTCCATCGGCGTGATTTTCAATTTTTACTTCCGATTCGTAAAGATAAAATTTCAGACGCTCCGAGATATTGTTCAACGTTCTTGAATAAAAATTTTCCGTATTCTCGATACCTTTTCCGTTGTCACGAATTCGGATTCGAGTTCGATTTCCTTCGATCGTGGCTTCGACCGAAATTTTCCCGCCGCCTTTTTGGTTTCGAATTCCGTGTATGTAAGAATTTTCGACAATCGGTTGTAAGGTGAGAGGCGGGAGTTGACATTTGCTAAAGTCGCCTTTTTTTACCACCTCGATATCTAAAAAGTCGGAGAATCTGAGTTTGAGAAGTTTCATATAATTCTCCATAAATTCCCACTCTACATCGAAAGGAATCAACGCCCTCTGCGCGTTGTCTATTAGGAATCTATAATTTTCCGCGAGCATCAAAATTGCGGAATCCGCGAGTTCCGAATTGGTCTGCAAATAGGAATGAATGATGCTCAATGTATTGAATAAAAAATGCGGGCTCATTCGATCCTGTAGCGTCTTGAGATTGTTTTCCGTCAATCTCACTTTTTCTTCGGTTTCCTTTCTTTCGGTGATATCGTTTCGAATCGCAAGATATTGATGCGGTTTGCCGTTTTCGTCAAAAATAGGCGAAATCGTCGTATCCACCCAATAGAACTTCCCGTCTTTCGATTTATTTTTAATCTCCCCTTTCCAAATCTTTCCCTTCGAAATGGTCTTCCACAACTCGATAAAAAATTCTTTCGGATGATAACCTGAATTGATGATTCTATGATTTCTCCCTAAGAGTTCATTTTTGGAATAACCGCTGATATTGCAAAAGTTCTGATTCACATAGATGATATTCCCCAGTTTGTCGGTAATCGCCACGATCGAGACCGCGTTCAAAGCGGTGTGAAAGTCCGATAACTCTTTGAGTGAGCTTTTCAGATTTTTTTCGACTTCTTTGGTGAGGGTAACGTCGACTCCGACGAACCAATGTTTCCAACCTGCGATCGGAAACTCGGTCGATATATTGGACATCGCGATCGTTTTTATTTTTCCGGTCTTCGATTTGATTTCCAATTCCCAATTCTTAAAATCGGAATCGACGCTTTGATGATAGAATTCGGAGGAATTTCCGTAGTCTTGAATTCCTAAAAGTTGATCCTTAAAAAAACGTTCTTTTCCGATGACTTCCTCTTTCTCATAGCCGGTTACGTTCTCACATTCATGATTCCAAGATAGAATCCTAAATTGTTCGTCCACCGAGAAAAACATCACCGGCATATTCTCAAGCACCTGACCGATTCGATCCTCGTTTCCTTGTGTAAACGGAACTTCCACTTTTTCGAAAATGAGAGAACCCATTTGATAAGCGACATTCTCGATCCAAGAAATGAACGTTTCGTCTTGAGCGTTTTTGGCTTGTTCGGAATAGAAGATCAAAGCTCCGGACTTTTTTTTCTGAGATAAAATCGGAATCCCAAAAACGGTTTTCGGAGCCGGATGGGAAGTGCGAAGAATGTGTTCGTACCGAACCTCGTCCTTCGGATCGTTACTCCAAATTGTTTTTTGTTCGTTTACGAGACGAAGAAGGAATTCTTCCGAGGCGGGAACCGTAATTCTTTTGGAATCATGGGCAAAGGTTTCCTCGGGCTTTGTTTCAGCGCCGAAAGCGGCTTTGAGGTAAAACGTTTTGGAAGCGTCGTCGATCATCCAAAGTTCCGCTCTTGTCCAATCGGAGATCGCTGAAATTTTCTCTAGGACAAGGGGAAGAGCCTGATCCGAAAGAAGTTTTCCGGAGAGGACTTTAGAAAAAAGATCCAAAATCTGTAATATGATTTGGATCTCGTTTTTCTCGTTTTTTATAAATTCAAACTGACGATCCGAATTATCGACAATCGTTCCCATATTGCTTTTCTTTTCGATTCATGACTTAAGGGATAAGAATTATCACAGTGGCGATTTTCTGTAAACTGAATTCCAGTTTTTTAAGTTTCCCTTTTTACTCCAGCGCTTTCCCGTTTTTTGTTCTCTGCGAAAAAACTCCCTGTATATTTACCGTTCGGCTTTGTTTTTTGGCGTTTTCCTCAACCACCCTTGACCTCCTTCGGAAAAAGCCTTATAAAGAAAAAAATCCAAATTCATCAAAGGAGAATTCTATGAATGGAGTTACAAAACACCCCAATCGGATTCAGAGCCTTACCGGTTTCGATCATTTTTTCCGCAATTGGCCGGATTGGAACGATTTGTTTCATAACGAATGGGTTTCCCATGTTCCGGCAGTGAACGTGAAAAGAAATTCGAACGGATACGAGCTGGATTTCGCCGCACCCGGATTGGAGAAGAAGGATTTTAACATAGACATCGACGGGGATATGATTACGATCAGCGCGGAGAAAGAATCCGAAAACAAGGAAGAGGATAAACAATACAGCAAAAGAGAATACAATTATTCTTCCTTTAGTCGTTCCTTCACTTTACCGGAAACGGTGGATCGATCCAAAATCTCCGCAAAATACGAGAACGGAGTTCTCAAATTAGATCTTCCTATAAAGGAAGGAGCGCCAAAGACAAACCCGGTGAAGATCGGAGTTCAATAAATTCAAGGTCTTGCACAACGCCCTCAAACACTCTCCAACGAGGGCGTCGTTTTTTGATTTCTTTCCAAAGATTTGTTTCTATCCTGACCGCGTGATTCATTTTATTTTTTCGTAAATTATTAAATTCTAAAGAAACGAGATCCTCTTGATGCCGAATCCTTCCTCCGAAAAAATATTACCAAAGGGCCTCACTTCTAAGGAAGCTCTCGATAGATTCGAACGTTTTGGTCCGAACGAACTGAGCAGTCAAAAAACTTCCTTTTGGAAGTTGATTCTTTCGGTTGTTTCGGAACCGATGTTGTCCCTTCTCATTCTGTGCGGTATTTTATACGCCGTTCTCGGGAATTTAGAGGAAGCGGGAATGTTATCCGTCGCCGTGATCGCGGTCATATCCATCACGATCTATCAGAATAACAAATCCCAAAACGCGCTTTCCTCCTTAAAAGAACTCGCCCCTCTCAAAGCGAGAATCATACGAGACGGGAAAATCAAAATTCTTCCTTCCAGAGAAGTTGTTCCCGGAGACGTTGTGATCCTTCAGGAAGGAGATCGTATTTCTGCGGACGGTTTTTTGACATTCTCCTTAAATCTGAACGTGGATGAATCTCTTTTGACTGGAGAATCGGCAAGTATTCCAAAAGAAGCGGAACCTCCTTCCGAAAAGAACATGCAGAATCCTGCAAATACTAATTCCTTCGTTTTCGCTGGAAGTACGGTCGTCGCAGGGGAAGCCGTGTTTCAGGTCGCCGCCACGGGAGATTCCACCGAAATCGGAAAGATAGGAAAGGAATTGCAGACGATCTCTCAATCTCCGAGTCCTCTTCAGACGGAGATCAAACGGTTTACGATCGCCTTTTCATTGTTTGCCGGAGTTCTCTGCGTCTTTCTCATCGTCGGCTTAGGTTTGCGGCACGGACGCTGGTTGGAGGCTTTTCTCGCGGGTATTACTTTTTCAATGGCGGTTTTACCCGAAGAGATCCCGGTAGTTCTGAGCGTTTTCTTTTCCTTAGGGGCTTGGAGAATCTCTAAAATCGGAGTTCTCACGAAAAATCTCAGCGCCATCGAAACGTTAGGCGCCGCTACGGTCCTTTGCGTCGACAAAACCGGTACGCTTACGGAAAACAACATGAAAGTCCGAGGCCTTTATTGCGAAGGAGAATTTTTGCAATGTGACTCCAAACTTTTGGAAATACCGGAACGATTTCATTCTCTTTTGGAATTCGCTTTGCTTGCATCCAAGAAAGATCCTTATGACCCGATGGAAAAAGCAATCCGAGAATTGGGGGTGACCTTTCTTTCCGGAACCGAACACATTCACGACTGGGAATTGAAAAAAGAATATCCGCTTTCCTCAAAGCTTATGGCACTGAGTTACGCTTGGTCGTCCCGTGAGAACGAAGAAGTCCTTCAAATCGGAGCCAAAGGCGCTCCGGAAGCGATCTTCGATCTTTGCCATTTTTCGAAAGAATTGTTAAACGAATGGGAAAACGTCGTGGAACGATACTCTTCGCAAGGGTTTAGAATATTAGGCGTTGCGAAGTCGAAGGCAAAAACCAGAGGAGTTCCGGACGATCAACACGATCTAACGTTTGATTTTTTAGGTTTGATTCTTCTGGAAGATCCGATCCGAGAATCGGTTCCCGCTTCCGTTCTTGAGTGTAAACGTGCCGGAATCAAAGTTGTAATGATCACCGGGGACCACGCAGGAACGGCGAAGTCGATTGCAAAGCAGATCGGCTTTGATTCTTCCGAAACGGTTCTGAGCGGAGACGAATTGGAAGCGCTCACAGAAGAGGAACTAGCTTCGCGTTTGGATCAGGTTCGTATCTTTTGCAGAATTCGACCGCATCAAAAACTGAAGATCGTCCGCGGTTTCCAGAGTAAGGGAGAAACCGTGGCCATGACCGGAGACGGGGTAAACGATACTTTGGCGCTTCACGCCTCTCATATAGGAATCTCGATGGGAAAACGAGGAACGGATGTAGCGAGAGAAGCATCCGACTTAGTCTTGTTAGACGATAATTTCTCATCGATCGTAAAGGCAGTCATGCTCGGCAGAAGAATCTACGAGAACATTCAAAAAAGTGTGTCCTATATCATTTCAGTCCATATCCCGATCATCGGGATGTCTCTTCTTCCCGTCTTCACGGGAGATCCGCTCTATTTCTTTCCGGCTCACGTCTTGTTGATGGAATTGATTATAGATCCTGCATGTACTCTCGTGTTCGAAGGTGTGGACGCGGAAAAACATATCTATGCGTCTCCTCCTCGAGGAGGGAAAGAAAGCCTCATGAGTTTCCAAAATGCCTCGCTGAGTTTATTCAGAGGAGGATTGATTCTTCTCGTCCTCATCGGACTTTCCTTCTGGGGAAAACACGAACACTGGACGTTTGAGAAGATCCGATCCGTAGCGTTTCTTGGTTTGGTTTCTTCCAATCTCGGAATGATTTTGACTCATCTTTCAAAAGATCTTCCCTTCTACAGAGTTCTTTCTCGATCGAACACAATTCTCTATTGGATCAGCGGCTTGACCATTCTCATCCTCCTAATGATTTTTCACGTCGATCTATTCACCCATCTTTTCGGTTTTGAAAGAATTTCCCTTGTCGACGTCGTCTCCTCCGTCTCGATCGGTCTCTTCGTAAGTCTCGTGTGGGAATCAAAAAAGATCAAAGATAGTTTCTACTTGAGAATTCGAGCGGCTTTCTAATTTCCTTGAGTCTACCTAGTCCGCAGAGTCATCCGGAACGGAGGAACCAACTTTTGAGGCGAATTGCATCTCGGACGCAAAGGATATCTCTCATTCCTATTCCGTCCGCTAATTCGTAGGCGCGGAGAGGAGACAGATGGAAATTTTATTTCCGAATTCTTCTCGACTCACATTGGTTTTGGAGAACCGATTCTCGATGATTCTCTTCTCTTCGTTTACATATCTTTCCCTTTCGAAAGGGAAAGTTTTCGAAACCGAAATGTTTGAAAACCTTTTGAACAAAGCGGCCCAACTCGGTTGAACGGTTTATAAAAACAGTTCGAACGTGACGAAGGAAATCTTGAATCAAATTCAAATTCTAAATTCTTCTTTCGTTCTGTTCGAAAGATCACAATCCCTTTTTTCGCACAAGGAACTCGCAGGGAAGATTCTTACCAGTATCGAGAGTTCCAAGATTCCCGGTAGGAATTTTGATCGATCGACAATTTACCACGTTGAACAAAATCCGATTTTTGTCTCGGTTATCGAAGACCCGTTTTTGAAAACGTATCAAGAAAATATTTCTGAAACTCCGAAAACAGACCTGCCCTTTCTTTTTACCGGAAGGATATTCTTAGGGAATCGTTAAAATTAAACAAACGATCATAAAAGCTCCCCAAACCTTCGCTCCATCGCAAAGGAGCGTCCTTGATCTCCGGAAAGAATTGGAACGTTTTAATTCTTAGAAATTGAAAGAATTCAACCCTTAGATTCGTCTTACAAATCGCTAACCGACTTCTTATCGTTTGGCGGTTCTTCTTACCCGTTCCGAAACCCGAGTATATTAGAATTTTTTAAAAAACGGCTTCTAATTTTTAAATTTTGTCATACTATGTAGGAGAGGTCTTTCCCTTTGGAATTTTCAGCCTGGAGAGGAGAAGAACTTAGACCGAAATTTCTGAACAAATCAAATGCGTTTAAGTGATTTCAAATCAACCTTACCGATCGTTTTAATTTTATTTTTTTGTTCCGCTTGTAAGGACTTCGAAAACCATCCTCTTCTTGTTCAGAACGGTGAAGTGGATCTTTCCGCTTGGAACCCGAACCAGGATGGAATCCTCAACTTAAGAGGGAATTGGGAATTCTGTTGGGATGAGTTGATCCCTCCGAACGCAGACGAGTCGTTCTGGAAAGAACACTGCAACGGATATCAGGCTGTCCCCTCTTACTGGAAATTCTATGATATTCCCGAAAAAAACCTTTCTCCTTTCGGAAAGGCCACCTATCGGATCAAAATCAAACTTCCCAAGTCGTTTCAAGGATCCTATGGAATCAGTTGGACCGAAATTCTATCTGCGTTCGAAATCTTTGTGAATCAGAAATCCGTAATTCGTGTCGGGAAGGTTGGGTCCAGTTACGAAAGTATGATCCCGGCCGTCAGACCGGATCGAGTCCGGTTGGATTACCTTCAAGACGAGGTAACAATCGTAGTCTGGGTTTCAAACTTCAATCACGAGAATCACGGCTTCTGGCGTCCTTTGTATTTCGGAGAATGGGACCAGATCCGTAATACGCAGATCAAACATCTTCTCGCAGAGATCGCGAGTTTCTCCTCGATCTTTTTAGTCGGTCTCTATCATCTTATGATTTTTCTCTTTCGTACGCGCTCTAGAGAATACTTTTATTTCGCCCTTTTTTGTATTTTAATGTCGCTTCGACAATTGAGCGCGGAAAATCACAGCATCGTCTTATTCTTTCCGGAAATGAACTTCGATTTTTATATTCGATTCATCTACTTCGTAGTGTTCTCGATTTGTATTTCCATGTGTATGTTTATCAAATCCCTTTTTCCTACGGAGGTTCCGTCTAACTTCATTTATTCGACGATCGGCGTATTTTCCATGTTTATCTTCGCTCTCATTCTACCCGTTCCGGTATTTACTAGTTTTTCCGCCGTTGAATTTACTCTAATCGCTATTCTTCCTCTCGGTCTCATTCCTTATATGATCAGGGCTTTGAAAAAGAATCGAGAAGGAGCTTCGGTAATACTAGTCGCTTACGTTGTCTTTTCGACGACGGTAGTAAATGACATTCTATTCACGTTAGGATATCTTTCTACCGGATACTATTCCAATCTCGGGGTGATTCTTTTTATTCTTCTTCAAGCAAGCGTTTTAGCTAAAAAACTCACACGAGCGATCCAAAGATCGGAACAACTCGCCCTCGAGCTGGAATCGACCCTGAAGGAGAGCCTTCGAACTCATCGCGAACTGATGGAATTGAAAGAATTACAAAATACGAATTTAGAAACCCAGGTGTTATTGAGAACTCAGGAACTGGTAAAAGCAAGAAACGAGGCGGAACTCGCGAATAAGGTCAAGTCTCAATTTCTGGCGACGATGAGTCATGAAATTAGAACACCTTTGAACGGGATCATCGGATTGATCGAACAGTTCAAAACAACCCCTCTCAACGCGAATCAAGAGCATATACGAAGCCTAATTCAAAGTAGCGGTGAAACCCTTTTTAAGATCATCAATGATATTTTAGATTATTCTAAATTAGAAGCCGATAAAATAGAACTCGAGCTCGGCATCGTTTCCTGGGAACTGATTCTGCAAGAAATGCAAGGAATCTTTCAATATCAAGTCCTACAAAAAGGGTTGGAACTAAACGTAGTTTATTCTCCCGGGTTTATAGACTCGGCTATGGGCGACGAACATCGAATCAAACAGATTCTTTCCAATCTTATTTCGAACGCGATCAAATTTACGGATTCCGGAACGATCGATATCATTCTGGATTCGGAACCCATAAAACCGGAGAATCTCGTCCGTTATAAAATCCAAGTTGCCGACAGCGGAATCGGAATTCCGAATGAAAAGATCGATCTTCTCTTTCAGAAATTCTTTCAATTGGATTCTAGTATTTCGCGACGTTACGGAGGAACCGGACTCGGACTTGCGATATCGAAAAAATTGGTGGAGCTGATGCAAGGGACCATACGTGCGTTCCGAAACGAAAACGGCGGCTCTACGTTTGAATTCACAATTTTGTTATCCGAAAAATCTTCCGGAGAAATTCCGAAAACGATCGATGAAGTCGATTTATCGGGACTCCCTCCGAATACGAAAATTCTCATCGCTGAGGACGATTCCACGAATGTTTTTCTATTGTCCCGTATTTTAAGAAAGTTGAATATTCACTGCGAAGTCGCAAAGGACGGATTGGAAGCAGTTGAAAAGGCAAAAAAAGAAAACTTCGATCTAATCTTTATGGATATCAACATGCCGAATTTGGACGGAATCACGGCTTCACTGTGGATCTTAAACGACCCGAAGATCGTTAAAAAGCCCGTGATCATTCCCGTGACTGCGGATGTGTTACAAGAGGATAAGGCGAAGTGCAGAAATGCGGGGATGTCCGGCTTTCTTGCAAAACCGTATTACAGGAAGGATATAGAGCAATTGATTTACGATTGGTTAATCCTATCCAAAAGATAATACGATAGAGCGTCGCTTAAGTGAGTCATCTACGTCTGCCTTTTCCAAGGAAGAATTCGAATCGCCCACAATTCCTGAGTTGAAATTTGGACGGAGATAGATCGAAAGAAACATTTTTACATTTCTTTCGTCGATTGAAAAAAGGATCGTTCCGATTAAAGAGCGGATACGCTTTGGAATCTCTGCCGTCTTTTTATTTACATAAAATTAGAATTACAAGGCCCGAGTTGTCGGCATGGAATCGATTTTAAGTCCAAGAATTGGGGCTTGTAAAACAAACGCGAAGCGGTGAAAAACGATGACAGAAAAAAATAAATTCCTGAATCCATACATCGTACAAAACGAATCCTTCAATTCTTCGCACTTTTTGTTTCCGCTTATTTACCGATTCTAATCATTCAAAATCTTTCCTTCGTTTAAACTACGACTTGCCCGCTCCGGATTATCTCGTATTTCACAACGTCGCGGAAGTTTTTAGCATCACGGTTTCCATTTCGATTTTCGGTCTCGGTTGGTTTACGTATAAACGAACACGAAACTACCATTCTCTTTTTATTTTCGAAATCAGGATGTTTCAAAGGAAATATAGATTCAAAGCGAGATCGAAGATCAGCACGTCTTCTTGGATATCGCCGTCCAATAGGTTTGTTCCTTTTGGAATTGGTTTCAGATTCTTTAAAACATGCGTTTCCGGATCCGTCTAACGGACTTCTGACTATCGAGATTCATACATTGGATTCAGGAGATATCTTATTCGAATCTTCCGATAACGGAGTCAAAATTTCAAATTCGCTCGACCGTAAAAATTTCGATTAACTCGGCAGGAAATTGATCTACGGAATCGGAGAAGGACAACTTCACGGAAAAATATCCATTTGTAACCAAGCGAATTTTTTCTTTTAATTGCAGTTCAGAAACGATCTTTATTTTCCCCGAGTTTAAATGAAATCCGAGATCAAAATTCTTATCGTTGAGGACGAATTCTTAACTGCTTTGTTACTGCAAAAGGAATTAAAACGAATCGGATATGAGATAACAGATCACGTTTCGAAAGGAGAGAATGCGATCAAAAGCGCAAGAGACAATCCTCCCGACGTTATTCTCATGGTTATCAATCTAGGCGGGGCTCAGGACGGAATCGAAACCGCGAAACAAATGAATTCGTTTCAATCGATCCCGATCATTTTCGTAACCGGTGATACGGATAAGGAAACAAAGGAAAAAGCGCTGAGCATTCATCCTTTAGGGTATCTACTCAAACCGGTGGAAATCAATCAGATCAAAGAAATTATCGAGTCAAAACTCTAAGATTCCACATTTTTGCTTGAATCATTCTTCGTTTTAATCCTTCCTATAAACCGACCGGAACGTTGGATTCTCGATTCGCGCGAGGATCTTCCGTTTCGAGGGGAGAACAAGAATGCAAAGACGCCACTCCATCGTATCCGACCGTCTCACTCGGAAGTACTTCCTTGCCAAGATCGCTCTTTTAGGAGCAGGCCTGACCTTTCATTCCTTATTACCCGGTTGTAACGGAGTCGATTATGGGGAGGAAGTCAATCGAATACGGATGAAATCCTTTTCCGATCTTTCGAGCGAAAACGGAAAGATGTTGGATTTAATACGTTATGCGACACTGGCTCCCTCCGGTCACAACTCTCAACCTTGGAAATTCTCGTTCAATGAATACACAATTCGGATCTTTCCGGATTTTAGTAGAAAATTACGAATCGTAGATCCCGACGATCGAGAACTCTATATAAGTTTAGGTTGCGCCCTCGAAAATCTCGTGATCGCTTCCGAGCAAATGGGATACATTCCGGAAGTTGAATATTTTCCCGCTAAAGAAGAAGAATGTATTCGAGTGACTCTCAAAAAAGGAGCCTCGAAGAAGGACGAAGCCAATTTCCGCGCGATTCCACTTAGACAATCCACACGTAACGAATACGACGGTAGGAATCTGTCCGTTTCCGAACTAAAAAAATTGGATTCATTCTCCAAAGCAAAAACGATTGAGAATCTCGTCTTCACTGACAAAAAAGAAATCGAAGCTCTGATCGAATATGTGAAAGAAGGAGATCGTATCCAACTTTCCAATCCTGAGTATTATCAAGAACTTAAGGACTGGATCCGATTCAACGAATCCGAAGCCATCGCAAAAGGAGACGGATTGGCCACGAGATGTACGGGCAATCCTTCCGTTCCTCGCTGGTTCGGTCAGATTCTTATGGACGCGGTAGTGAGCGCAAAGAGCCAAGGAAACTCGGATGAAAGATTAATCCGAAGTTCCTCCGGAATGTTGGTATTCACGTCACAGAAAAACGACAAAGAATCCTGGATCGATGTGGGACGTGCGTTCGAACGATGGACGTTACTGGCCACTTCTCTAAACGTCAAATCCGCCTTTATGAATCAACCCGCCGAAGTTCCGAAACTTCGCTCTCAGTTAGGAGAATATCTCAATCTCGGGAAGGCTTATCCGCAACTCTTGGTTCGTTTCGGATATTCCCAACGAATGCCAAACTCCCCTCGTCGCCCCTTAGAACAGGTGATCGTTTGAAATTTCGCTTATCAAAACCGATCCATAAGAAATAATTTATTAAGGAATTATAAGCAGGTTCCTGATGTTTCTTTGCGCATTCGTCACCTTATAAGTTAAAATTTTCGATTTTTCAAAGAAGCAAATTTACATTGAGCGAAAATCGCACCGATGTAAAAAGCCGAATGCTTTCAAGAGATTCTAAAACTCATCCAACGGATCGAGAGATCATCGCGTCCGGTCCTGCTTATATCAATTGGATACGATTGATCCTAATCGTACTATTTTACGTTTCCATAATAGCTTCGTGGCAACGGAGTACGGTTACTCAGAACACATTCTATCTTTTAGGCGTGTCGAGTATGTTGTTGTACGCCATTTATAGTTTTTATAAAATAAAGGTTCACGGAAAAATTTCAGAAAGGCAAAGTCAGTTGTTTATGATTTTGGATGTTTTGAGTCTGTTTTCTACGATGATCGTCGTTGCCGCGGATGTTCCTCAAAACTCGGGAGTGATCGTCAAAGGGCAGATTTTTTACGGGATCGCCTACCTTTATATCATTTGTTCCGGTCTTCTTCTTTCGCCAGGATTCGTTTTAGTTATGGGGTTGGTTACGTCCTTAACTCAATCGATTGTGATCATCGTCGCGGTACAATACGGTTTACAGATGGTGGACGATCCTTTGTTGGCCGCCTCCGCCGGTTTTGCCTCCTTATCGGAGCAGGTTATGAAAATCATTTTTCTTTTCACTGCCTCCATGATCGTTCGCTTTCTTGTCAGTCTCTTTTTGAAGTTGGTTCAGAACTCGGAAAGAAGACAAAGGGAATTAGAACATTCACAAAACATAATGAACGAAAAAACGAATAAGATGCGTGAGTCGGCGGGTTATTTAAGAACTTCTTCTCAGAACCTAAGGGACTTTATGAACGATTTTACTCAAATCGTTTCCGATCACGCGTCCTCCTTCGAAGAGATCAGTTCCACGATGGAAGAATTTCAAGCGCAGACTGAAAGTTCGGCCGAAACCGTGCAGAATCAATTTCAGAATATCGAGAACCTCGTCGTACACAGTCAAAACCTCAAAGCGATCATCGAACGTATCACATCTTTCAATCATCACCTCAATCAAAGTTTGGATAAAGTGAGAAACGCAGGTTCCGCAGTCAACGGCTTTGTAAAAGAACTTTCTCTTTCTTTGTTCGCCCTCGGAGATTCGTTTAAAAGCGTGAGCGACGTAAATCAAATCATGTCCGAAGTGGCCGATCGAACAAACCTTCTTTCCTTAAACGCTTCGATCGAAGCGGCAAGGGCGGGAAGCGCCGGAAAAGGTTTTGCGGTTGTTGCACAAGAAGTCTCTAAACTCGCCGAAAGTAGCGCGAGAAACGCCGATTTGATCTCCGACATCATCAAGAAATCCACGAATCATGTTTCCTCGGGACAAAAATCCGCAGAAATCACCGCCGAACGTTTTCAAGAACAGGATTCCCTCTTTCACGATTTCGTTTCCCATTTCGAAGAATTCACACAACTCTTTCGAGAACAGACTTCGATCAATTCTCAATTCTTCTCCAACTTAGATTATCTGAAATCATTATCATCGGAAATAGAATTGGCATCGAAAGAACAAAGGGTCGGTCTTCGAGCGATCGTAAGTTCAATCAACGACCTTCAAACTTCCATGGCTTCCTTAACCGAAAAAAGCGAAAATCTCTCAGGAATCATCTTAGAACTAGACGTTCAATCGGGAGAATTGACAAAAAAAGAATGATCCGGTAAAGAGCGAAAGATCCTATTGCACGAAGGATCAAAGAAGAATCACTCTGCACCACTTATAAACTATTATAAAAAAAGAGGTAACACTAGGAAAGAGGAGCGGCGCTTCGTTCCCTGATTTGTAACGTTGATTCCAAACTCGGCTTTCCAAATTCCGATATCTCGTTTTTTTGTTTAATTATCATTTGTGAATTTGTTTTGATAAATGAGGCCAGGTTCGCTTGGTTAAAAAACGATGAGAAATGAATCCACGAATTTTCCCGTTTCTATTTCCATTCTTCTCCTATTATTCTTCGTTTCCTGTAATGAAGCGGAAAGACTATCAACGGATGCGCTTAAAAATCCGTTGATTGCGCTAATCGAACCCGCACGGTTTTTTAATTCTTCTTCGAATCTCCCATCTACCAACGTATCAACCTGTGCAACCGACAAAGGGCCTTGCTACATATTCGAACTCTACAATATTGGGGGAGTTCTAACCAACGGAAATATCGGTGGAGTTGCGGGAGCAGATACTCTGTGTCAAAATGCGGCGGCAGTTTTACCTTCCTCCTTCGGAAGCCCGAGTGACTACAAAGCGATGATCATGGATGAATCCGGTGGAAGAAATTTAACGAAGAATTGGGTCTTATATCCGAACACGAATTATCTCAATATCAAAAAAAGCACTCTGAATCCGAACGACAGCGTTCTTGCATTCAAAACCGACTCTCAAGCGATGTATACGGGAACGCTTACCAATCGGATCATCGTTGATGGAGCTCGACCGCCTAACACATACACTTTTACCGGAATCCGAATCGATACACCCGGCTCTCCCGGAACCTGGTTACCGGGAGATTTACGAAGTTGTTTTAATTGGACAAGCACCGCAATAGGAACTACATACGGATCGATCGGCGATCCTGTAGAATTATCGAACTACTTTATCGATCGAGGATATTTTTCGGCAAGTGGGTGCGACACTCAGCATGGAATCTACTGTGTTCGACAATAAGAAAGGTTTGTATTCTTCCTGAATATCTTGACTTTTGAAAGAATCGGGACGATTGTTTTCCAATCGAAACCGGATCCACTATCATGAAATACTATTCAGTCGCTGAAATCAATATAACTAGCGTTCGGTGGATTCCCGCCTATGTCCGTAATGTCACCAAGATGGTCGAAAATTTCGGAGGCAAATATCTGGCTCGAACGGGTAACGTAGATAAGATGGAAGGCGAAAGAAAAATCCCCCAACTTTTTCTTATCATTGAATGGCCTTCAAAAGACGCGGCGCAGAAATTCTACGAATCGGAAGAATACAAACCTTATCTGGAAAGCAGACTCAAAGGCTCCCAAAGTGAATTTGTATTGGTCTGCGGTGAGGACGTGAACAAAATCGCGGAAATACCGGACTGAAACGAAGGTTGAGACGGATTTTTTCGGTGGCGATCGAGATACGAATCGAAGAATCGCATTAAAATTCTATATTTTTATCTCATAATGTATTTCATTAAGAAAAATCGATCCGTCGTCTTCGTCCTCTCGAAAACTTTTTGACTGATTCGTTTAACAATTCAGAATAACCTTCAATCCGACAGGGACGAGAATGGGTAGGAAATTGAAACTGATCAAAAAAATCACGCTGGGAATTATCGCGTCTTTATTGTCCGTAATTCTTCTTCTCATTGTTTTTAATTGGGAATCGGATAGGACGGTCCAGGAATTACAGGCCCGATGGGCGCAAAAACCATCCACCTTTATCGAGTTAAACGGCCTTAGGGTCCACCTAAGGGACGAAGGACCGAAAGAAGATCCGATTCCACTCGTGTTGATCCACGGAGGCGCCTCCTCTCTTCACACCTGGGACGGTTGGTCCGAGGAACTCAAAACCACAAGAAGAGTGATTCGTTTTGATTTACCAGGCTTCGGTTTAACGGGACCCGCCTTGGACCAAGATTATTCGATTCAAAAATACATCGAATTTGTTCTCTCGATATTAGATCGTCTTAAAGTAAAACGCGCCATTCTAATCGGAAATTCTTTCGGAGGCAATATCGCTTGGCGTACGGCGTTGGAACAACCCAGTCGATTTCAAAAACTAGTCCTTATGGACGCGGGCGGATATAAATTGGAATCTCTTTCGGTTCCGATCGCCTTTCGAATCGCGAGAATTCCAGTCTTAAACAATCTTCTCAATAAGATATTGCCTAGGAAATTGGTCGAGTCGAGCGTAAAAAACACGTACGGAAATCCTTCGAAAGTCACCGAAGAAAAGGTGGATCGTTTTTTCGAACTTGCTTTGAGAGAAGGGAACAGAAAGGCTCTAGGACAATTTCAAAGAACGCTGGTTTCAGAATCCAGAATATTAGAAAAACGTATTCCAGAAATTCGAATCCCAACGCTGATTCTCTGGGGAAAAAAGGATCGTCTTCAACCGCCGATCAACGCGGAAAAGTTTCATAAGGACATCGTAGGAAGTCGTTTGGTTTTTTTTGAAGACCTCGGACATACTCCTCAAGAAGAAAATCCTCAAGAAACGATCAAAGTCGTGAAGGAATTTATCCGTTGAAAAACGCTCGAACAAACTCTATCGAAAATCTGGTTTCTGTTGTATTTCAAGAATATCCGTTAGTGAAATGATAATTTTAAGATGGATTTGTTTTTCCTCTTTGATCTTGCCTCTTCTCTTTTGTCTGGATAGACAGAGAGTCGATCCAGAAAGAAACCATATCTTTGCGGATATACGGATTCAAAGAGAGAATAAAACGATACGGTTGCAATTCTCATTCTATCGCGAGATCAGCGAAATTCTAAACGGTCAAGAAAACAGAGGTTTCGGAAAATCCCCTCTTCTCGTAGATTTCCCGAAAATTGACGGAGATCCTCTGATCGAGACTGAAAGAAATGGTATAAAATTCTATTCCATAGAATTGGTAGAAGAAGAGAAAGAATATTCCATTTCCTTTATGCGTAAGGACGGGCTTTACAAGGGGAGTTTTCGAATTCCTCAGGAAAGATTACAAAATACGATTCAAGTAGAGTTTAAAAAATAGAATCAATTTTCTTCCAATAACTCGTTTCCGATCCCTTGTCCTTTGTCCATTCCGAAAGATTCTCGGTTTTTCAACAGCCAAAGCCAAGAAAGCAGGAAAAAACCTGAAATCAAATATGCCGTTTTGGAATCGCCGAAGAAAGTAACGGTTAGATAAAAGAGATACAGCAATCGAATCGGCTCGGCGTAGAGCACCCATCTTCTGAGATCGCAAATTCCTCCGATACAAGCAAAGGAAAGAATGCTCATAAAAAAAATCGTATGTAAAATCGAAGTCGGTATTTCGGAAGCGAAAAGTAGCGCCAAAAACGATCCGAACAACGTAATACAGGACCAAAGAATGGAATAGATCGTCAATCCCTTCGGTAATATTACATCATATTTTTTTAATGTTTCAATTTGATTGATCCTTTTTTGTTCCGGCTCAACAAAGGTTGTCGGCTTCCATCCCGGGTTCGCAAAAAGAATTCTTATCCGATCCTTCCAGCCCCTGGAATTTTTTCCGAGCACGAACATTTCCACCCAATAATGAAAATTGGCCCAAAGCGGATTAAAACTTTTGAGTTGTGTCGTGATTCCGTAGACCGCCTCCTCCGTTTCCGGTTGGAATGTTCGAAACCATTTGTCAAAGAAGATAAACATACCACCGTAATTCTTGTTGATGTATTGCGGGTTGATCCCGTGATGAACTCGATGATGCGAAGGAGTGTTGAAAATAGTTTCGAACCAACCCGGCAATCTTCGTATCCATCGTACGTGAATCAGAAATTGATAGATGAGACTGAGTTGTGCAACCAAACCCATCACGATCGGCGGGAAACCGATGACGGCGAGCGGAAGATAAAACACCCAAGTGAAGAGCCCTCGAAAACTTGCCTGACGAAACGCGACACCCAGATTGTATTCTTCACTTTGATGATGTACGATATGTCCCGCCCAAAGAAAATTCGTCTCGTGACTGAATCGATGATTCCAATAATACGCAAGTTCATAAAAAAACAAACACGCGCCCCAGGTTAAGGCTACGATTCCTAAAGACAAATAGGCCTCCGGAATTCCGAAAAACTCCCACATCGAGATCCACGAAACCGTTTGGCCAGGCCAGGCTGGAAGATCGAAAATTCTCCAGCGGGAATAGATCCAAAGATAACCCGCAATCGTGATCGAATGAAATACGATAATAAAAATCTGGTTTAAAATTCCGGTGGCAAAATTGTTAAGCGAATCGCCTAGTCGATAGAGTTTTCGATTTCTAAGGTCGGAAAATCCCATCTCGATCGCAATGAACAAAAATAAAAAAGGAATAAATAGAATTACTAAATTGCGCTCCATCTCGAGGTCCGATTCTATCTTATTACCGGGTCTCCGATCGGACAATACAAAATGACCTAGGAACGTTCTGAAATACGAGACGATCATTACAGTATTTTCTAATATTGCCTGTAATACTCCGTGTCTTGTTCCTTTTTTTTTATCGTAGATTCTTTTTGAGAAAAAAAGAACGGTAAAATTGGCTTGTTGCCTTGTTCTATCTAAAGAGAGTAGTTTATAAATTCCTTGAAAACACCAAGAAGACCGCTCGAGCCGAAAGAATGAACCGTAGACTATTCCTTTTTTGCATACTTCCTTTTTATCTCGTATCCTGTACGATTTGGCCCGCCTTAACCATTTTTGCTTCGAATGAAAAAGAGGCGGATTCGGATTTAACACCCTTGGCTTTTCTTCTTTTAACACAGAGCGGAGGTCCGCAAGAGACTCCCAATCTTCTGTATGTCACCAACTTTAACGCAAACACGGTCACATACTTTAACGCAAAGACGGGCGCGTATCTCAATGGAACTCTTGCTAATTCCAGTTTTGCGACTCCCGCGGGGCCTAATTTTGTCGCGGTCAATCCGATCGCAAACGTTGTCTACGTTACGAGTCAAACCGCGAGTTCGATCACATACTTGGATGCAAAGACGGGCGCATACATCAATGGAACTCTCGCGAACTCGACCTTTGCAACGGGAACGGATCCCTATTCGATCGCAGTCGATGCGAACGCAAATCTAGTCTATGTTACCAACTCGACTTCAGGTACCGTGACATTTTTCGACGCGAAAACCGGAGCGTATCGGAACGGAACCCTCGCGAACTCCAGCGTTGCGACGGCGGGAAACACACCGATGGCGATCGCGCTTGATCCAACTGCGGATCGAATGTATATTACAAATTTTGATTTGGACGACGTCTCCTATTACACAGCTTCTACCGCTATCTTATCCGCGAGTTTTAATACTGAGTCCGGTCCGACTTCAATCGCGATCCATCCTTCCGCGAATCTTTTGTACGTGGGAAACAATGCGGGTAACTCGGTTACTTTCTACAACGCGACGAACGGCGCTTATATCAATGGAACGCTTACCAATTCCAGTCTTCCCGTTGGAGTCGGCCCCGTTTCCATCGCAGTCAATCCTTCTTCCAATATTTTATATTCGGCAAATCAGACGGCGCAAACGGTTAGTTATCACAACGCAATCAACGGTGCTTTTCTAAACGGAAACCTCGCAAACTCCAGCTTCCAAACGGGAACCGGAGCTTCAAGCGTTGCGGTCAATCCGATTGCGAACCTAGTGTATGTGACCAATTCTACCTCTGCGACCGTTACTTTCTTCAATGCTACCACGGGTGCGTATCTCAACGGAACCCTTTCGAACTCGAGCTTTCCAACAGGAACGGGACCTTCTTGGGTTGCCGTAAATCCGTAAACGAATCCGCTCTCATTTGATGAGGCCGAGATTTTGTCCGCGTATCCCTCGTTCGAGGGATTTTTTTCTGATACGGAAGTAGAAATGTTAAGCGAAATGCGTTATTCTGCATGAATCGCGAAGAAGTTAAGAAATAACTTTTAAACGCTGATAGAAATCAGCTTTTCATTTTTACCCACCATCCCAATGTTTTTCCAATCGACTTGGAAAGTTCTCCAAAAAGAAGAATCTTTGTAATTTCCTTGGAGTTATTTTCGTTTTTCATATTATTATTTTGAAAAGAATCCAAAAATTCAATGGCTCCGCCGTTTTCCTTTCGCTTTGGTTGATGGGTTGTGTAAAACCGATCTTCAATCCGGAGATTACGTTTTCGCGCGCCTGGACGGAAACTGAAATTCTAAAATGTCTTCTTTCCGGATCTTGTCTGGGTCAAACTCAACCCACTCTGAAAGTCGCAAATCTTTCTTCTTCTCGAAATTCAATATTAGAATCCGGTTTTATAGTCGGAACGGCGAACGACGATTTATCGAGTATCGAAGTGAGCCTGGATGCCGGACCATTCTTACCCGCAACCGGAACGGTCCAATGGCGTTATCTCATTCCTTCTTCTTGGAAAGCTGGGAGTTTTCATTCCATCCAAGTGCGAAGCAGGGATTTCTCCGGAAATCCTTCCGGGATTCTGAATTACGGTATGTGGAAAGGAAAGAACAAAGACGTCAATGGAGACGGCTTTCCCGATATCGCGATCGGAGCTTCCTTATTTTCTACCACAAGAAACGGTGACATCTATCTCTATTACGGACTTGGAATGGGAGGATTCAATCCCACAAACGCAACGATGGCTAACGTGATCATCACGGGAGATGCGGCCGCTTCCTTCGGATATGCGCTTCAACTAGGGGACGTAAACGGAGACGGTTTTGCGGATCTCGTAGCAGGCGGTTCTTTCGAATACGGAGGAGCAAACGGGAAAGTATATATCTTCTATAGCAACGGAACGAGCGGAATTTTTGCATCTAGTTTTGCAAACGCGAATTTGGTTCTCAACGCGGGTGCTTCCACAACACTCGGGTATTCTCTCTCTTTAGGGGACGTGAACGGAGACGGAATAACGGATATCGCGACGAGCGGTTACGTTGGATCCGGCATCGCTCAAATTTATCACGGAGGAACCGGCGGTGTTTCCCCTGCTCCCAATACTTCGATCGTCGGACCTGGAACGAACTTCGGTTCGGCGATTCGATTGGGTGATCTGAACGGCGACGGATTTTCCGATTTGATCGTGAACGGAAATACATATAGCGCTTCTTCCGGTAGACTCTGGATCTTTCACAGCGGGCCGGGCGGAATCACTGCGACCAATACTGCAACTCCTACGCTGACTCTTACCGGCGCTTCGCCGAATGATACGTTCGGAATCTCCATGGAAACCGGCGATATCAACGGAGACGGATTCGAAGATTTGATCGCCGCTTCCCCAGGCTATTCCGGATCGAACGGAAGGGTCTATACGTTTCATGGAAGCTCGAGCGGACTCACCGCCGTATCCGTGAGCGGAGCGAATCAAACTCTTACAGCCGGCACAGCCGCAGAATCCTTCGGCGGCAGTTTAGCGTTAGGCGATGTAAATGGAGACGGATTCTCGGATCTCGCCGTAAGCGCCACAAACTTCAATGCAGGACTTGGAAAAACAGTCGTCTTTCATTCGACTGGAACAACGATCTCCGGAGCCACCTCCACAATCATCGAAGGAGAATCACCGGGAGACACCTTTGGAGTCGGAGCCTTTGGCGATTGGAACGCAGACGGATTTGCGGACTGGATCGCGGGTGCGGCAGGAAATACGACCAGTTCCGGTCGAGCCTATCTTTTCTACAGTCAAGGAGCGAGCGGACTCGATGTGTCCTTGGCCGCGAGCGCAAACTTGGCAATCTCGGGGCCGACGAATTCTCTTTTCGGATCAACGTTCAGTCGATAAGAATCGATCCCAAGGAATATTCATCATATTGAATGAATATTCTATTTTTATAATTCATAAATCATCTCCAATCAAACTAAAACAAACATCAATTCGGGGTTTCCCTCAGACGGAATGATCGGTTCTTTTTTAGGAACGAAAACTGGTGATATAAAAAACATTCTTTCTCAGAACCCCGTATTCAAAAAGAATCAGGAAATTTATTTTTGACTTATTCGAGAAGATCCTTTGTATATAGTCTGACCCGAGACGGAGAATTCGGTCCGGTTCAAAAGAGGCCTTTCATGTCCGACGAATCCAGATTTCTCCTTCGACTTTCCCTAAAATTGGAAGCGATCACCTATTTGCAAGGTGTGCCGATCGGAATCGTTTTTATCGTAGTCGCGGGCGGATTTACAGGCGAAAAGCTCGTTTACTTTTTAGAAGGGGTATTGACCGCGACTCTGATCACTCTGTTCGTATTGTTCATTCGTTGGCAAATCTTAAGAAGAATCTTGACTCATCCTATTTCTAAAAATACCGATCCCCCGTCGATCGAAGTGTCCGCTCAAAAGAGAAAAATCTCCTTATTGAATTTTCCTCTATTGGAAGTAGCCATCACCGTTGCACAATGGACTATTGGAATTGGAATCGCCTATTTCACGACAAACGCACTCATTCCTCTGACGATACAAGAAACGTTACTCTATCCGATTCTTTGGTGTATGATTATCGGTATCGTAGCATGTTCTCACTTTTTCGTATCGGAAATCGAAATCTCTTCGATCTTACAAAATGCGGACTTAGAAAAAGTCGAATTGGATCCGAAGCAATATCACAAAGTGACATTAGAACAAAGATTCATCTATACTCTTTCTTCGATCGTCCTATTGCCGATCATATTTCTGACGTACTTCCTATTGGTATTAAGAGGTTCCTACTCGGAAGCGTATCCGATCGAGTATGCTCTGTTTGTGGCTTTTCTTCTTTTGGCATTGATGATATTCACAACGTCCAAATTATTCTTAAGTTCCTTAAGGAAGAATTCAAATGCGATATCCGAAATCGTAAGTGCGATCGCATCGGGGAATATCCAGAGTTCGATGGCCCTGATCTCAAGCGACGAGATCGGACAAGTGAGCCATAAGATGAGCGCGTTCCTTTCCAAAATGAATTCGGTTGTAATGGCGATACGAAGCGAAGCGAGAACCCTGCAGGAACGATCGGATATCCTTGCAAACGATACGCAAAAATTTTCAACTCAGGCCCAAGACCAAGCGGCCTCATTTGAAGAATTGGCATCTGCGGTCGAAGAATTATCCGCTAGCGGTACATCGGTTCTCCATCAGGCGAACAATCAGGAAGAACGGGTTCGAATCGCGGAAGACGCGGTTCAAGAACTCAGCAACGCGATCGGAGCGATTCATCAAGAATCCGGCTTCGCAAAAAAGGAAGCGAGTAGAATGGCCAGCTTTGTCGAAACAGGAAGAGAATCGATAGAAAGATCCGTTCGCACCATGTCCAAAATTGAAACCAGTACGGACAAGATGGGATCGGCGCTAACGATCATTCTTGCGATCGCGGATAAGCTCAAATTACTTTCGATCAACGCTTCGATCGAAGCGGCGAGATCCGGCGAAGCCGGCAAAGGATTCAGCGTGGTCGCGGAGGAAATTTCGAAATTGGGAGAGAATACGAATAGCAACGCGGTAAGAATTCAAAGTCTGATCGAGGACGCAACCACACGTGTCAAAGAAGGGGCGCACGATATGGCGGAGTCCGCGGAGTCGTTTACGAAAATCGAAGTGAGTATCAAACAATCGATTCCTATGGTCGAAAAAATCTCCGCGCTTTCTCTGCGGCAACTTTCGGCGAACGAAGCGGTCAAACAAAATTTCGATTTGATCAATCGTTTGGCCGCTGATATCAAAAACTCCACGCAGGAACAATCTCTGACCCTAACCGAATTTGCGGAATCCGTTCTTCGTCTTTCACAAAATACACAAGCCGTATCTACAAATTCGGATAATATCAACGTACTCGCCTCACAACTCGCAGGGCAATCACAGGTTCTCAATCGCGAAGTGGATTACTTCCGTAAATGAAACAACATAGACTTAGAGTTCTTGTTTAAAACCGAACCGATAAACTTGACCGCCCACTACAATGGAGAATGCGGGATACGGAGAAATATTCACCGCACCGCCTACTGTTTGCGATTTCCCTACGGAATAGGCTTCGGAAAGAATCGTTTCAACTTCGATGAATACGTGACCTTTTTCCGAAACACGAGCTTGTGTTCCGATCAAGAAGTTAGGCGCAAAGCCGGAAGCACGAAAGCGTGTGTGTTCGCGTGTTGAAACCGGATCCGTACCGTCGCTCACGAGATTTGCCAAAGTGGAAAGCCCAACCGCGCTGAGAACATCGTATCCCGCCTTGATATTGTTCGTACCATTTAAAGACCAGCCGCCGTTGAAATAATTGATACCCGCGCCCAAATAAATAGCCGTATCTTCCGTAAAATTAATTTTGAGGCCGACGGTGGCTGGAATGACGACAGAACTGAATCCCCAAGTGATATCGACCAAACTGATACCAAGCATATCCGCTTTGGTAATACCACCGGCAATTTTTTGTGTGTATTCGGCCGCGATCCTCCAAAAGAAATACTTCGCAAAATCGGATTCGTAACCGACCATCAAGTTTCCACCAACCATGGCGCCTTTTGTGCTTCTCGCGTTGATAAGACCTCCCGTAGTGCGCTCCAAAATGATGAGCCTATTTTCAGAAGGAACCGCGCGTCGAACTCCGACACCGAGATACGTTCCCGTGCCTGCGGCCTTCGAAGGATCTTGAACACAACCCGAATCGACTCCTACGGAACAAGGATTCGAAGATCGTACGGGCCCGAAATACGTAGCCGCGTCGATTCCATCCTTCGTGATTGTGCTTCCCATTTCACCTAAATCCAATTGCAGACCAAGACCTACGATCGCATAGGACTTAGCAGAAACGCTCATTGTCGAAAAAAATACGACCGCCAAAAACAGTAACCTACGACTCATGGATAAACTCCTCTTACACCATTTCTCTAATTTAAATAGACCACTAGTCTATTTTATTTGAAACAGACCATGAGCGAATCCATATGGAAGTCAAGTTACAAATCCGAAAGAGGAACAAAGCGTTGTTATAGAGCCGAATCGAATCGATTCAATCAAAAAAAGGGAATGAACGTTCTAGAAAGCGGAGTCAACAAAGGTGTGGTTGCACAAAGAAGAATGTTGAAAAGGAACGATTCAAAAATAATCAGAATCCACATCGGGGAAATCTACAAAGACAACCCCTTCCTATTGAATTCTTACACTCTCACACAGACGGACGAAAGGACGATCTATCGGAAAAGTCCGAAAAAAAAACCCACGTTCCACTCCCTGTTTCCCCGTTGAAAATGGAACATGAGAAAATAATAGACTACGATATGCAAAATTACTATGTAAAATAGTGCGAAGTAGTACAAAAGGTAATTTTTTTTAAGCTCCATCCTGTCCGGTTCTCCCTGAATCGAAAATAATTAGTTCATTCGAATATCATTTTATTCTAATTATTATTTTCACAAAAACGGAAACGATCACAAGCCGATCAAGAATCTTCAGGATTTTTCTCCCCAGACAACCAAGGCGCTCGATTCGATCTGAACGTCTCCGCTGGAATACTTTTGATTTACGGATTGAAACACTTCTTCCTTAATTTTCTCTTTTAAATTTTCGTCGGCTTTGGAAAGGGCCGCAACAATCGGAGCCGCTACTTCGGTCATCACGTTCCAATACGTTTCCGCGGTTTGACACTTGAGTTTGCCGTCGACTTCTTTGACAAAAACATTCTTCAGACCTACCTCTCGAAACAGATTGAAGATGAGATTTTTTTCGGAACAACGAAACATTCCCGGAGCGCCTGGAATGGGAGCGGGTAAGTTCATATTCTTTTGAATCGCACCCATCACGGCGGTGATCCAAAAATTCTTATCCGGAACATTCCAAACCGAGGTTGCGACTTTTCCACCCGGTTTCAATACACGAAACATTTCGCTCGCGGCGAGTTTCATATCGGGAAAAAACATAAAGCCGAATCTACAACTGATCGCGTCGAAGGTGTTATCGGGAAAAGGAAGTTCACTCACGTCACAAGCCTGTGTCTCGATGTTCGTAATACCTCGACGTCTCGCGTTTTCCTTTGCCACGATAAGCATATCTTCCGCGAGATCGGTGATGAGGACGGATCCATCCTTGACCAAAGTAGCAATCGTCAAACCGGGTTCGCCCGTTCCCGCGGCTATATCCAAAACTCGATCCGTCTTTTTCAGATCCAGCCTGCGAATGATTTCATCTCCCATCGGCTTCAAAAAATCCATAAACAGGTCGTCCCATTTCTTCCAACCCGGGGAGAATCGATTCCAAGATTCCTTTTGTTGTTCTCGTATTTCTTGTAAGTGAAGTTCCATTTAGAATCTTGCTTCCTTTTGAAAATTTTGTTATCCCGTCCAATCCGCGGTCTGAAAAACTCTGATCCCACTTTTACTGATTAATCAGTAAGCCTCGCTCGAAAATAAAAAGACTTCAAATCACCCTGGAAACCCCAATCCTTTCGGAATGGGTATCCGACCCAATGGCCCATGAGAATCGACTAGGAAAAAAATTCCGATAAAAATCGCCCACTCCATTCGAGGCAAAAATAACTTCGAAAGAGAAGGGTCCAAATTTTGTGGACATTACTGAATTCAAAACAGAACCACTCTTCCTATAAGTCGAATTCCCATTTTCAAAAAAGCGAATTCTTCCCTAAGACATAGAACTTACTGATCGATCAGTAAGTCAATAAAAAATTTAGAACCATCAACGGGAATTTTTAAGATCCAGGAGAGAATTCTCTCTTGTCACCTTTTTTTTAGGATTTTACATCTTTCGATAAGAGGTTGGCAATCCTTTCTGCAAATTCCGCCGTAGGGAAATCGGTCACCTTATTGAACTGAAGACTCCCAAAAAGTTGTCCATAACCGAAGCTGGCGGACATAAAGAGCCACGAGAGAAGTTTCGTTGTTTCCGAATCGGAAACGTATCGCCCGGTTTCGGTGACGAGAGCGGAATGAATCGCCTTTAATTTTCCATGGATCACCTCTCGATCCGCGTCCGTAAAATTCGGAAACTCCGCCAAAAGCCAGCGCTCTTTTCGAACCGTGTCCGAATCGTGCCCGCACACCCGCAGAGCAATCTGAGAAAACAATTCCTGAAGCGACTTTGCGGATTTGCCCACTTCCACAATTTGTTCCGGATCGGGTAAATGCGAATACAGTACAACCTTACGAATCGCTTCCTTCCCTTCCGGAAAATAGTAATAGAGAGCCGCCGTAGTACAACGCGCCTCTTCAGCAATGAGTTTTATCGAAACCGAATTGTAGCCGCGTTTGATAAAGAGCGAACCGGCCACATTTAAGATCGTCTCGCGTAAACCTGTTTCTTGCATAGTGATAGGACTTACCTTGTCTAAAGATTGAAAAATAAATGCGCTTTGCAAAGTACCTGATGGAATTCTTAGCCCCTGTCAATCTAATTTTAAAAAGACGGGGAAACCCTCCGCATTCTTTCTTTCGCTCCGTATTTTTCGAAATCTAAGGTTAGACGTCCGTTTTTCCGGTTCCATTCTTTTCCGATTTGTTGGAAACGATCCACGCTAAAATATACGAATAAAGGATCCCGTCTCGTATCAATCGAATAATCGTATGTATTTTAGTTTATCTTGTTTTTCTAATATTCTAATAAAAAACGAGCTAACCCGTATGTGGATCCTATTTAGAATCATGTTCGACGGGAAAACAGGAAGGAACGACCAATTTTCCCGAATGAGAAGAATCGAAGTCCCATTTGTGATTGCCAAATTTTCGAAAATAGGAAACCATTTTTAGTCCGTATCGATCTTTTTAGTCGATAGAATGAAAGACGAGGATCCAATGAAACCATTTCCTAAAACTGTACAAAAATCGAATTCAAAAAGAATTCTTCCATCCGCAATATTTCTCTTTCTCTTGCCGTTCTTTTTTCTAAATGCGGAAGACCAGGATTCTTCCCGAGTCATTGGTAAAATCCAATCCGTAACAATTTTCTCCGATCGAGCCCTCGTTCGGAGAAACCAAGATGTAAAACTTCAGGGAGAAGAAACGACGCTTCGTTTTGTCCGTTTACCCGCCGCCGTGATTCTCGATTCGATTCGGGCTTCCTCCGAGGGAACCCTAAACATTTCGTCCGTTTCCATTCGTACGATTCCCGCTGGAGAAGATTCCGAAATCACAAACGATCCTCTAAAAAAGAAAATGGTTTCGATTCAGCAAGAGATTCGTTCCGAAACGGATCGACAAACGAGTTTCCGTGAACAGTTAAAACTTCTCTCGAGTTTCGGACAGTTGACAACCGAAGAATCGGATCGACAACTCCGTTCGAATGCCGTTGACGTAAAGAATTGGTCCACTAGTCTGGAATTCTTAGAAAATCGCAGAAACTCTTATCTTGAAAAAATTCAAAGATCCGAAGAAAGATTAGAACAATTGAATAAAGAATTCGCGCAAGCGAACTCCGCATTCTTACGAATGGCCGATGCAAAACGTTGGTCCCAATCCGAAGTCGAGGTAGTTTGTTCCGGCAAGCCGGGTTCCAAAGGTTCGATCTCCATCGAGTATTTAGTCTCGAACGTTTCTTGGAGAGGAATTTACGATCTCCACGGTTCTTCCGAAGGAGGAGATTTCCGTTTAGAATCCCGAGTGGCTCTTCGCCAATACACTGGAGAAGATTGGAAGAATGTGGACATCACGATTTCGAGCGCGAAACCTTCCGCCGCAATCTCCTTACCTCTTCTTCGACCTTGGAGAGTGAGCCAAGGAAGTTTGTCTCAGCCCGGTAGCAATAAAAATACGTTCAACTCGGACGAACAAAACCCGAGCGACGCCGAAGTCTCAGAGGGAGAAGAAGATTCCGCCAACTTTACATTCCGTTTACCTAATAGAGAAACGGTCGTCAGCGATAACTCAGAACACAGGATTTCGATGGACAGCGCGCAGATCAAGGGCTCGGTTTCCCACGTGGCGATCCCTACTCTTTCCAATTTCGTGTTTCTCAAAGCAAAATTTAAGAATACTACGAAGATGCCCTTACTCTGGAACGACGTAAAGGTTTTTATGGACGGTAGTTTTATAGGAAGTTATACTCCCGGAAATAGAACCGCAGTGGGTCAAGAATTCGAAATGTATTTAGGACCCGATCAACGAATGAAACTCAAGAGAACCCTTCTGAAAGGTGAAGTCGCAGGCGCCGGTTTTTTGGGCAAAACCGTACAGATCGAAAATCAATGGCAGATCGAAGTTTCCAATTATACGAAGCGACCGAGACAGGTCCTCGTTTACGATCAATTCCCCGTATCTGCGGACCCGAACATCTCCACGAAATTTTTGGGATCGAATCACGAAAGTTTAAAGAAAGACGCAAATGGGACTCTCTCTTGGGCGCTTCTCGTCAAACCGGGTGAAAGAGAAAAATTCGATTTTTCTTATTCGATTGAAATTCCCCAGTCAATGTGGACCAGTTTGGAAAACATTCGAGAGGATCGTAAGACTTCCAATGAAATCGACGATCTCAAAGAAAGGAACGCTCCCGCAAGTCCGAAAAAAATCTATAACTTAGAAAGAATTTTTAAATAAAGGAAAGATTCTCTTTTTCTAAATTGAGGTTTCGAATTTCGCAGGAATTGCATGTTTTTCCAAGACCCAAAAAACGAAACGTGTTATTCTTCTTCCATAGAAAGAGAGGAAAAAATGACCGTTTCCGAATTATTATATCATAATGTACCCACGGATCTTTTCACATTAAAGGAAGATTGTAGCCTCGTTGAACAAGCGCAGAACCTGATCGATCAATGTCATCCAGGCGCGACTAACATGAAAGTCCTCAAAGTTACATCCGAACTTTCGGAAGCGGACATACCGTACTCCCAGAGTAACCGCGCACTTCACGGATTTATGCACGGTGGTTGTTTTTTTAGCGTCGGCGATACGCTTACTTCGATCATGGCTTTCTTCCACGTGGAGAACGAAAGAGAAAGGACGTTTACGATGGATGCGACGATTCGTTATCTTCGTCCGGTGAGAACGGACACGGTGCGAGCCAAGGCAAGACTCGTTCGTAAGAATGGAAAACTTTTGGAATACGTTTGCGACTTTTTCAACGAAGAAAACAAAAGAGCCGCTCAGGCGAAATATAGATACGCGATTGCCGAACCGCGTTGATTTTTTTTCGCGATCGAATTCTCGGCGAGAAAGAGTTTTCTATTGCATCCTTTTCCTTTTCGAATAAGATGAATCGATGCAGAACGTAATCTGTGCGCTCAGAGGTGCGGTTCTATTTGTCGGAAAACTCCCGGACCTTTCCTTTCATTCGACTGTGACCTCGGCTACGGTAGTCGGTCTCGATCGTGAAATCAAAAAAAGAATCAAAGGAACCGAAGAATGGATGAGCGCTCGTTGTTTTGTATTCGATGGTGCATTGAGTCACGAAACCATTCTAAGCGGAACGGTAGGAATTTTATTCGCCGATCCGGGAAGTGAAATCGGAGCGATCCTCGCCGAAGAAGCCGGACCGAAAGGACTTTCCGAAAATCCCCTTTGGGCGCCGGAATTGATCGCTACTTGTGAAGAGATTCTCAAAACAAACTCGGAATGTTATCCTGAGATTCTGAACGACTCCTTTCCCTTCAATCGTTTGCTTCCCGCAAAAAACATCCAAGACGATGATCGACTAATTCATGTTTTGCGAAAGCTCGTCGAGAATCCGGAAGAGACTGTAAACGTTGACGAGCTTGCTCGAGAAATCGGAATGTCCGCCTCCTGGTTACAACACGAATTTAAGAACGTGGTCGGTTTGCCACTCCGTGCGTTTCGCAAATGGTTCCGTATCAAGACCGCCGTCATCGCACTCAAACAAGGAGCCTCCCTCGCGGATGCCGCACTGAGCGCCGGATTTTATGATCAGGCACATTTTACGAATGTATTTCGGGAAATATTCGGGATCTCCCCATCGACCGTTTTTGGAAAAGGAGAACCGATCCATTGGTATATTCAAAACGAGGAATTGGACAGGATCATTACCGCTCGTTAATCGTTTCTGGTAAGGATTCGGATTCCCGAATTTTTGTGAGTTCGTTTCATTTTTCCAAATGCACTTCAAGTTAATCTTGACCACTCTCACTTCCTATCGATACCTATCTTTCCAAGATGACTCAGGACATTGATCTTTACCTCAGAAGAAGCATTTTGGATCCGTTTCAAAAAAGACTTCGGATCGATTCGAAAAACGTTCAATACGGCGATAAACAATTTCGCTGTCATGATATCAAAGAGATCCGATACGGAATCACTCAACTCTACATCAACGGGATCAAGGCCAATCGTATCTACTCGATCGGACTCAAAGACGGAAAAAATCAGACGATTCAAATCGGATTTCAATCGCTTCGTATTTTTGTGACCAACAAAAAAATCGAGGATCGATATCTTCAAATCATAGATTCTCTTTGGGAACATGTAACTAAAAAGTTAGCCCAAGAAGCGCTCGAAAATTTAGAGAACGGAAGACCGTATAAGGTGAAGAATTTAGAGATCACTCCTCGCGGAGTCAACATGCACGTCGTGAAATGGTTTAAAAAGAACGAGGATCATTTCGTGGAATGGAAAGATCTCCGAAAGTATTCTCAAGAAGGACACCTGCATTTGTTTGCCGATTCCAATCCGAAAATCAAAATCAAAATCAATTTTCAAACCGTTTGGAATGCCCCTGTTTTGGCTTCCGTTTTAGAAACCTTATGGCAGGACGGTAGAGCCTATTCGTTGGCGGCCTCACACGATCGATTTTAAGGAATTTCCTATAATTCTTCATAAACTATTTTGTTGCAGGAGAATATTCTACTATTCTTAACTACCGATTGATCGCGCCACGTCCGGACCAAGACGGCGCCTGCACGGTGAGAATGAGAATTTTCTAAACGGAAGAACCTCGTAGAGAATGAAAGGCACCTCCTGAGCAAAGTCGATTTTATCGCTTCTCGAAAGGAGGTGGAAATTGATTACAATCCCAACGACTTTCCGAGAATTGAAAAACGAATCCATGAACGAAACAATCCGTGAGTTCAAGACGACCTCTAATACGGAATAGAATTCCAACCACCGGATGAAAGAAGAATTCAATCGCCCATTTGAATCGAGCGAAGAAATAAGATCCATTCCGCATCACGTTCTATGCAAGTCCATACAGATGAGTTTTCGTTCTTCTTGACCTTTCCTTTTACACAATCGTAAAAAGAAAAGAGAACTCGTTTCATACGTTTTCCGAAGGAAGTCCTCATTCTCCTTAAACAACGAAGAGATTCTTCGAAATACGGAGCTAAACATTCTTATTCGGCTAAATTCTTCGTAAACTCTTCTCCCAGTAACGCCGAGACGACTCCGGCTCCAGCCGTAGCACCCGAAGCAGATGCCAATAAGACGGAATGGGCGGGACTCACGTTATCTCCGCAGGCAAAAACGCCTTCGACAGAGGTCGCCCCTCTTTCATTCACTTTATAAAAACCGAACTGGTTTTTTTCACAACCCAGGGTTTCGCCGATCCGGGATTTGAGCGCAAACGGGAACGTTGGGTGAAAGAAAACCGCTTCCCTTTTCACAACTTCACCGTTTTCGAGAGAAACCGCTTTCAGCCTTTCTCCTTCGTAAAGAAAACCGGAAATTTTCTCTTCAATCAATTTAACTCTATTACGTTTTAATAATCCTTTTTCCTCCTCGCCAAAAAAAGCCTTCCCATTCGTAAAAAGAATGAGATCGGAAGCAAGGTCGTTTACAAGCGGTAACATATGAAACGTCAGCTCGTTATTGGAAATCAAACCTAAGCGGGAACCTCGAATTTCAAAGCCATGACAATAAGGACAATGAAAAATCGATTTCCCCCAGAGTTCCTGAAAACCGGGCACAGGCAACGGCTTATCTTCTACACCGTAAGCAAGAATGACTTTCCGAAAATGAAAAATTTCTCCGGATAAAAACGTTGCGACAAAACCAAGATCGGATTTTTCAACGGATAAGACGGATCCCTCAAAAAATTGAATCGACTTATACTTTTCCAAGTCCTTCCTTACCATTTTTCTCCACTCAGCCGGGTGAATTCCGTCTCTTGTCGGAAAGTTATTCAGATGAGAAGACGGCGCATTGCGAGGACGACTATCATCGCAGACCAAAGCGGTTCTACTCATACGACCTAGGGACATTCCGGCGCTCAACCCCGCCGGTCCGCCGCCGATAATCAAAACTTCATAATCAAATTTCATCCTATCCTCCTAACAATCAACGGAAATCGAACAGCAGAAGAAATTGAAATGCGCATAACGCATGTGTCTTAAACTAACTTCTCAAAATCGATTTTTCCGTTTTGATCTTTTTTTTAAATTCAAATCGATCCTATATAAAATTGAGACGAGGCGATACTAAAAAGTAAAGACTAATAAGAATAAAGTGTACGTTTTTTGAATTTATTTTTATTTAAATTGACTTATTGATACTATTTTGGTATCAATATGGAATGGATCTAACCAAACTAAAGTCATTCATAGTAGTCGCGGAAGAACTTAACTTTAGAAAGAGCGCGGAAATTCTCGGGATATCACAACCTCCTCTGACACGTTTGATCTCTTCCATAGAAGAAAAACTTTCCACAAAACTTTTTGAAAGAACGACTAGACAAGTAAAGTTAACCGGAGCGGGAGTTTATCTTTTGAAAGAAGGAAGGGAAATTATAGACAGAATGGATCATCTGGAAAGGGAAATTCGGTCCATCGGAAAACTCAAATCGGGAAATCTCAGTATCGGCTTTTCGATCACCACCTTTTTAGCAAGCCTCCCGCAGATAATCGGTGAATTTCGCGATCGATTTCCTAAGTTAAAATTTCAACTCCATCAAGAATCGAGAAATCGAATCCTCAAGGGTCTAAGATCGGGTCGGTTCGACGTTTGTTTTTTGGAAGGTTCCGTAACGGAGGAAGGAATCGAAAGACATTCGGTAAACGATGAAGGATTCGGAGTTTTAGTTCCCAAAAAACATCCTCTTGCAAAAAGAAAAGAAATCGAACTCAAAGAATTAAAAGACGAAACGATCATCCTTCATCCTAAAAAAGAAACCGGAAATTTTTATGATACCATCTTGCAGCTCTTCAAACAGAGCGGAATCAAGCCGAAAGTATATCTAAAAAAAGAAAGAGAAAGTTGTCCTATTTTGGTCGCCACCGGAAAAGGTTTATCTCTGACAATCCTGGGGGCTCAGAATTTCGTTCCCTCCGAAACTCAATTTGTTCCGATCAAAAAATTATATCTGCCCGTTTCCGTGTTCTGGATCTCCGAAAATAAAAACCCTTCGTTGAATACGTTTTTAAGTTTTGTCACCGAAAGTAGCTCAATCAAAAACAAAAAAGCGGAATGTCTAATGGATGTAATGAGACTTTGAGCGGAAGATAAGAATATTTTATTAGAAGATCGGCTCCGAAACGAAAGAATTCCTCTTCCATTCGGACTATCACCTTAAGGCACGAAAGAAAAAGAAACTTTTCGGCATACCCATCTCAAAATCGAGTAAAATAGTTAAGTAAATACTTGACTATTTTACCGCTTAGAAATACTTAAGAATATGCTTAACCATTCTACGCCGATAGATCGAGTGTTTTACGCACTTTCGGATCCGTCCCGACTCGCTATCGTGGAACGTTTGAGCAAAAAGGGAGCGTCCGTCAGCGAGCTTGCCGAACCCCTAAATATGAGCATGGCAGGCGTAGTTCAACATATTCGAATTTTAGAGGAAAGCGGACTCATCAAAACGCATAAGGTCGGACGCGTGCGCTCCTGCGAAATCGAAACGCGCTCCTTGGAATTGATCGAAGACTGGCTCAATCAACGTCGCAAGATGTGGGAAATAAATCTTGATCGATTGGGAGAATTTCTCGAAAGAACCAAAAAAGATAGGAAGAAGTAAAATGCAGAAACTTAAAGTTGCGCATGAAATATTCAGCATAGAAAAAATCTATCAAGCGGATTCCGAAACTGTTTTTTCCGCATGGAGCAATCTAGATTCCAAAGCTCAGTGGTTTATCGGACCGGGAGAGTGGAGCGTCGTAAAAAGGGAACTTGATTTTCGAGTCGGAGGGAAAGAAATTCTTCATGGTCGTTTCCCAAACGGGAAAGAAACTCTTTATAAAGCAGAATATTATAATATTCTTCCATATGAAAGAATCGTATTTACCTATCAAATGTATTTGGGAGAAAATATTCATTCGATTTCGATCGCCTCCGTCGAAATCGAAAGTATAAGTTCGGACGAGACGATGCTGACGTTTACGGAACAAGTCGCATTCTTAGATGGGACGATCGGAAGAGAAGGTTTGCTCTCTCGAAAAGAAGGTACGATGGCGCTTTTAGATAAAATCACGGAATTCTTGCGAAAATAAAAGACGGAGAAAAAAATGAAACACTTTCCTATTCTTATTTGTATCGCCTTATTCTTATTCGCCGTAAGTTGTTCGACAAAGGATCCGCTCTCAATCAGAGAACGTTCCTTCATGAAATCAGAACCTACACAAAAGGGACTCGTACCGATCGATGACATCCAGTTGTATTACGAGATTCATGGTAAGAACGACGGGATTCCTCTTGTCTTATTAAATGGAGGTGGCTCTACGATCGAAGTGACCTTTAGCAAAGTGCTTCCTATCTTCGCAAAACACAGAAAGGTGATCGCCTTAGACGAACAAGGTCATGGGAGAACGAGTGATCGGAAAGGACCGGTTCGATTCGAGACATCAGCGGAAGATGTTGTCTCCCTTCTTCAATATCTAAAGATCGATAAAGTGGACCTATTCGGTTTTAGCAACGGTGCGAGTGTCGCCTTACAAGTATCACTAAAACATCCGGAACTTGTTAGAAAACTTGTCTTTGCATCCTCGATTACAAAAAAAAGCGGCGCCTACCCGCAGTTTTGGGACTTTATGAAAAAGGCAACTTTCGAAACGATGCCACAGGCTCTGAAAGACGCGTTTTTGAAAGTAAATCCGGATCCCAAAAAACTCTATACCATGTTCGAGAAAGATCGTGAAAGGATGATCAATTTTAGTGACGTTAGCGACAAAGATATCGGATCCATTAAAGCGACGACCCTCATTGTCACAGGGGATCGAGACATCGGTAGACCGGAACACGCGATTGAATTGGCGCGAAAGATTCCAAATGCTCGCCTTCTCATTCTACCCGGCGGACACGGCGATTATTTAGGAGAAGCGATTCAGTATCAGGATGGAAGTTCTTTTCCAGCGATCACGGCCGCTCTTGTGGAAGGATTTCTTGGGCCTCCTGATTCGGAAAAAATTCCTTAATTTCCCATTAAACACATTCCATTTCCATTATATTCCAAATTGAATATGAGTGCCATTGGAATGGAAACTTCGGATCAACGCGGAAAAAAATCGAACTGAAACTGGTGGCCCGCTTCTTCTTTTCAATGCAAATTTTTACTCAGTCTTTGGTTCCGAACATTCCATTGCCGATGAACATCATCGTAAGTTTTCCATCTTGATTGAATAATTCGGCTCTCCCTTTGATCAGTCCGATTCCCTTACGAAAGGGTTTCTTTTCCAGGATTGTGAATTTTCCGTGAAGGGTATCTCCGGGGCGAACCGGACGTTTCCATCTCAATTGGTCCACACCGGGAGAACCCATACTCGAAGAGTCGTTCAAAACCGAATCCACGTAAAGACGCATACAGATGCTCGCCGTATGCCAACCGCTCGCGATCAAACCTTCGAACATGGAACTTTTTGCGGCTACTTCGTCGATATGAAACGGCTGAGGATCGAATCGTTTTGCAAAATCAAGAATTGCTTCGCGAGTGACCGTAATGCCGCCTAACGTAATCTCTTCTCCAACGTGAAAATCTTCGTAATATTTCATTTTTGCCATCCTAAGACAGAGCGTATAGAATTCTCACTGAGTTATCAAATGAATTCAACCTGAGAATCAAATTGTCGGAACAACGACGCCTTTCCGTAAATATCGCGCCCCACCCTAATTTTTGGGTGGAGGGGCGGGTGGCGGAAATGTGCGGGAGGTTCTTCTCTATCAGAAAATCCTAATTCTTTCAAGAAAAAAGTATATTCGACGTAGGAGCTCACACATTTTTTTTCGGAATCCGAATCGCGCTTCTTTCCAAAACATTCTCTTTTCAAAAAGACGTTTGAATTTTTGTTTTCCTTTGCGCGAAGACAAATCGACTTCTTCTTTTCAACCGAAAATTCAAACTCGCGAAGGAAGAATTCTTCCTTGCACTTTTTCAGAATTTTTCGAAAACCACAGAGCTCGGATTTTAAACAGGCATCCTCGGAATCGTTTTCCTGACCACACCTTCACGCAAACAAATTCAAATCGAATGATTATTATTTATCCAATTCCACAGAAGCCAGCCATTCCGTTTCCAGACGTTCTATATACCATATATCACCTGTTAGTTGGAACATTTGCACCGTTCCTTCAAAAGAAATTAAGAATCTTTTTGCAACCGTCTCCGAATTTACGGACTTGGGAATCCGTCCCTCTTCTCTATTTTTTTCGACAAATAAATGAACCGCTTTCAACCAACGTTCCGTTAAAACTTTGATCTCTTCGGATAATTCTTCGTCCATAAGCGCCTGCGTTCTAAGATTTCCTAACGAACAACCTTGCAATTCTCCTTCGAGCGCTTGCACTTTCAAAACTCGAACCCATTCCTTTGCGAACTTCTTATAATCGGAATTTCGATCCATCAAGGTCTGCATTGATTCCAAAAAATGATCGGTTCTTCGACGAATGTATGCCTTGGCTAGGTCCGACTTCGTCGGAAAATGATGATAAAAACTGGCCTTATGAGAACCGGAAGAGGAGAGAATTTCAGCCAGACTGGAAGCCGAATATCCTTTCTTATAGAAAAGGTCGTCTGCGGTCGTTAAAATGTCTTCATAAGCCGATTTGGAATAACGTCTTTTTTTCATCCTCGCCTCATTTTAAAATAGATGATCCGTCTATTTTAAGGAATTCTTGTTCTAAATAGACATTTAGTCTATTTTTGTTAGTCGAGCAACTCATTAATGATCGAGACAAACAGTGACTCCAATTTAAGAAAGGAAGAATTTTATGACAGATACACATTCCGGAACCTGCTTTTGTGGTTCCGTTGAAATTGAAGTGAAAGGAATGCCCGAGGCCATGGGGTTTTGTCATTGCAATTCCTGCAGATCCTGGTCAGCATCCCCCGTAAACGCGTTTACTCTCTGGAAACCGGAGAACGTAAAGGTGACAAAAGGTGCCGAATTTTTAGGAAAGTTCACGAAGAATCCCACGAGCGACCGTCAATTCTGCACCAAGTGCGGAGGACATCTTCTTACGGTTCATCCAACGTTCGGTCTCACCGATGTTTACGCGGCGACCATTCCGAGCCTTCCGTTTTCTCCGGCCGTCCATGTGAACTATCCGGAAACCGTGATGCGAATGAAAGACGGACTTCCCAAACTCAAGGATTTTCCGGCAGAAATCGGCGGTTCGGGCCAAATCGTTCCGGAATAGAATCCTTTTTTAGATCAAGATCGAATTGAAGCCGACAATGAAAGTCGGCTTCTTTTTCCTTTCTCCACTTCAAAGAGTTAGAATATTCCGATTTAGGAATATACTACTACCCTCTTTTATTCGTTCTCGAGACTTCACTTTGTCCTCGGTTCGATCAAGTTCTTTTTTGCGACTAACGTTTTGTATGCTTTAGACCCCATTCACGCAGGGATTTAAGAACCGGGCCTAACGTTTTTCCAAACGGGGTCAAACGGTATTCCATACGCGGCGGATGTTCGGAATACAATTTCCGAACGATGATTCCCTTTTTTTCAAGCTCTTTCAGTCGAGCGGAAAGTACTGCGGGAGTAATACCCGATAAGGACGTTTCAAAATCACCAAAACGCAAAACTTCGGCTTTGATAAAAAAATCTCGAAGAATTAACAAAGTCCAACGTTCCCCTATCAAATCCAAAGTCCGCGCGACCGGGCAATCCAACTGATACGATCTTTCCATAGGTTTGACAAAAATCAGTTGACAGAATTCGTCAAGTTACTTTTTATTATATAGTTACTATATTTTTAATAGTAACACACTTTAGAATTTATACCGAACATTGAGGAGGATCTTATGTCCTTTGATTTAGAGACTGCTGGGATACTAGTTTCCCTGTTTTTGGGAATCGGCCTTGCGACCGGAAGGCTTTTCACATTCAACCCGAAAGGGGCGCTTTTGCTCTGCCTCTTTCTTGTCGTTTGGTTCGGAGTCATTCTTCTCCTTTCCTTAAATAGGGTTTTTACACCCGCAAAACATTCTCCGATTCCGGTCGGAGCCACGGTGATGCTCCCTCTGATATTAGGTCCGATTGCCATTTCTCGAATATCCAAGTTAAGAAATTTTTTACTCTCGATCCCTCAACAAAGCCTCATTCAAATTCATCTGGTACGTTTGATCGGAATGATATTCCTCCTCTACTACTTCCAAAATAAATTGCCGAGTATTTTCGCTTCGAGCGCGGCCTTAGGAGATTGTTTGGTCGCGGTTTTGACGCCATTCTTATTGTGGGCGATCCATCGAAATACGTTTTATGCACCTCGATTTTTTCTGGTTTTCCATTGTATCGGAATTCTCGATTTTGCGGCCGCAATCACGTTAGGCACGCTTTCAGCTGATGGGCCACAAAGGCTCATTTTTCAGAACGTTCCATCCAATTTGATCGCATCCTTTCCTTTGGTTCTCATTCCCACATTCGGCGTTCCGGTCATTGCTGTTGCGCATTTTGTTTCTCTATTAAAATTTAAAGAAGCGAGGGAAAAGAAAGAAGATTCCTTTTTTCATTGATCGTTTTTTATCTAGGAGGAAAACGTCAACGGACTAAGATTCTTAAAGTAAGCTTCTCCACGCCGGAACTTTCTTTTGTTTATTACGAGGAGTTCTTTGGTTATTCTGGCAAAGTTGGAGGAGCCGCAGAACATCGAATTTGTGGATGTCTCGATTTAAAACGGGATTCTTACTTTTCGAAACCGATTTGAATTTACGCGGAAATCAAGCGACATTCGGTCGAAGCAGAATTACTTCCTGCTCGAAGAAAGAAATAAGGATGCATCTTGGTTCATGAAAATATTCTTACCATGATAAATTGTTTTAATTTCTACTTTTTTGAACCCGACCTCGTGAAGTAAGAATTTCAAATCTGCAGGATCAAAACCGTTGTGAACTTCCGGGTGATTGACTTTTTCATTCTTATCAAAATCAACGATCACTAATTTCCCGTTCTCATTCAAGGCGGAATAAAAATAGGTAAGCATCTTACGAACTTCACGAATGTGGAGGAGAACCAAGGAAACTACGATCACATCGGCGAAAACGGGTACGGGTACTTTAGCAAAATCGGAATGAATCAGCTCGGCGTTTTTTATATTTGCGCGAAAGATCTTTTCCTTTACGATTTCAATCATTGGTTCAGCCGAGTCCACCATGAATAGTTTATCAACCAGAGGCGATAACTCTAAACCGACAAGACCCGTTCCGCACCCATAATCTAATAGCGTCCTCACTCTCCTCTCTTTTAGTTCGTTTTGGATCGCACGCACTATTACTTTCGCTAATTCTTTCCTTTGCTTCGTATCGTAACTTTTTGCAATCTGATTGAATGGCCGGTTTTCCATGCGATCTTTGATTTCGTTTTTTTAAGGTGAATCGGAAATTTACCGTTCCCCCTCGGAGGCTAACGGGATCTCAACGACATTTACCTGATTGATCGGAACGATATCGGTATAATTTTTTATATCGTCCTGTAACTCCTGAGCGTGCGGTAAGAATGCGTTCAAAAAATCTTCGGCGCTGTCGAAGTAATAATTACAAACGGCGACAAAAGTAGAATCTAATTGTCCATTTGGAAGATCGATTCCCCTTTCGACCGATACTCCACGATACCCCTTCCCTTTAGAAAGAAGAGAAATCGATCTTGGCATGTGAACGTTTAAATAATAAGAAAAATCAAAACGATAATTTTCCTTCTTTTGGTAAATCGACGTAATGTTAAACACTAGTTATCCTCAAGTTTTGTTTTTTAATTCTGGAGATATCGTTTTAGAATCTTTTCATTCGATTGAATCAGAACCTTTTTTTCAAATTCATCTTCATTCGAAAGCACCAATGCACTCTAAGAGTCCTTGGCTGATTACGAAATCGTCTCGTATTAGACACAAACACTCAGAACATTGTCAAAATTTATCGCGTCCTCGCAGACTAAATTTGTGGAAGTTCTTCAGAACCTTTCGATACAAATTCCAACCACCGGAATGGCCTTTCTTATCAAAATAATTCGTTACTCGTTTCGTTCGGAAGGGAATGGACCGATTTCCACAAAACATCCTTGCAATCCATCCTATGCGTAACACGTTTACGAATACTTGAGATACGTTTTTTGAACCGAAATTTGTTTTTCATGAGTAAAAAGAATTCGAACCGATAAGGGATGGAGCTGGTATTTCCACAGTCCGAAGAAGGTTACCATTTTGTAAGCGTTACAACCGGCGAAAAATAGTAAGACGAAGTTCGAATCTTCGGTCAAAACATCTTCGCAAATCGTGTATTCATTTTTTCTAAAGACATACAATCTATTTCTTCTATTACCTAAATACCAAATCCGATTCTCTCCTAATATGGAAGTTAAAACTCGTAGATCCGATCCCGTTCCTACTTTAACCTTTGATTTTAGAATGACGAAGGAACCAGCGATCCGCGACGGGTTGGAGTTCGGCGCAATCCGCTCCTTTGTCTGAAGTCCAAGCTACGATTCCATCCGGTCGAATCAAAACCAAACTCAGACCCAATTCTTCTTTGGCGCGACCACAAACATATTTTATTTGATCTTCGTATCCGGTCGCAAACGTTTTGAGGGAAGTATCCATGCGAAAGTCCAGCAGAATACCTTTCCCGTCTAACATGGATTCACCGATAGTATGGCCATCTTCGAACTCAAAATTAGGAACGCTACGACCAACGAAAGGATCGACGTTTTCAAAGTCATAATGAGTAAATACCCCCCAAACCCTGCCGGCAAAATAAGTGGCGCCGTCCCGAGTTCCCATAAGGTCGCGAAGAATTGCGTTCATTGCACGCGTCTCCGGATTCGGTTTCATAATGGATACTTGTGCCCGTGACCAATCCAGGATTTGCGCTCCGATTGAATATCGCTCCGTTTGATACGTCTCCAACAAACCCTGAGGCGCTTTTCCTTGAATGGTAGCCGCGAGTTTCCAACCAAGATTCATGGCATCCCCCAATCCGAGGTTGAGCCCTTGCCCTCCCAGTGGAGAATGAATGTGGGCCGCATCCCCTGCTAAAAAAATACGTCCTTTGCGATAAGACGACGCCTGTCTTGCTCGATCGGTCCAAGTGGTGACGGTTTCTAAGGAATGAATCGTAACGTCCGTGTTTGAGACACGGCGGATTACTTCTTGCAAATCTTCCGAAGAGACTTTCTTTCCCGAATCATGAAAGACTCCTCCGTCAAAATCTTGTATCACGAGATAACCCGGTTGAGATTGCAAATACATACCTCTCTCCGTCACGTTTCTTCCCGGCTTGAGCTTCTCCGGATTTGCGATCGTCACCTTCGCGCTGTAACCGGTGAATTCCGGCTCCGTACCAGCAAATTCAAAGCCGCCTAACTTACGAACTACGCTTCGCGCCCCGTCACAACCTACGAGCCATTTTGTTTGAAAAGACCGATCTCCAGATTGAACAATGACCTCGTCACCCGTTTGATGAAAGTCCGTGATTGGGAATCCTCGTTTGATCGTTACTCCCAAGTTCTCCGCGCGATTGGAGAAAATATTTTCCAGTTCCTGCATTTCTGAAATCAAACTCGTTGCGGTCGAGCTCGGAAGATGATACTTCCACTTCGAAGTGTCTATATCACCTTCATAAAATGGAATTCCCGCAAAGTGCCCGACCTGACGACGTGCGCCTTCTCCACCATTCGAGTGTGGATTCTTCAAACGTTTGTGTACTTCAAGTTTTTCTAATAAACCGCGACGGAAAAGCGCTTCGATCGTAGGCGTCGAAAGCCCTCTGATTCCGAATGGAATTTGTTTTAAGGAAGAATTCGTATTCTCCTCCTTCTCTAATATGAGAACAGAACACTTAGCGAGCGCCAATTCACAGGCGAGAAAGAGACCTACCGGTCCCGCTCCTGATATGATAACGTCGTAATTCTGTCTTTTTTCGTTATGATTCATTCTTATTTCCTAATATATTGGATTGCTAACGGACCTTACCCCGTTAAAAAATTCTACCAAACTCTGTGGAGCGTACGGACCGAGACAAAGATCGAGAATGACTTTCGATTCTTCCGCTTCCGAAAAGCTACGAGAGAAAAGTTCTCTTTCATAGGAGATGAGAGCCGCTCCCAGGTCTCCGCGATTGGATACGATCGCTTTGGCGAGTTCGGCTCCGTCTAACATCGCTAGATTCGCTCCTTCTCCGGAAGGCGCCATTAAATGTGCGGCGTCGCCGAGCAATGTCACTCCTGGTATTCGGTCCCAACGATGGTTGGAAGGGAGCGTATGAATCGGCCTAAATACCGGATTTGTATCTCCGTTAAGGATGAGCGATCTTAGTTCCGGAGCCCAGCCCTGGAATTCTTGAGCAATGGCAACTAACGCATCCTTCGGTGCGGAGGAGTTGATGGTTTCAAACCATTCTTTTGGTCGATTCAATTGCACGTAAGTATGCAATACCGCATCGGGTTCGCGGTGCGCGACGATTCCTTTTCCCGGAGCCAATGCGAACATCGCTCCCTTGCCGACAACGTCCGCACTGGCTCTATGTCGAGTATCACAATTTTCGAGGAAGATCTCGATAAAAGTCGTCCCGATATACTCCGGCACCGCATCCGAAAGAAGCGGGCGGACTTTGGACCAAGCGCCATCCGCTCCTACCAGTAGATCCGTTGTCACAGACAAACCGTTTGTAAACGTTATCTCGTGTCTTCCATCTCCAAACGAAGACACAGAATTCAACTTGTGTCCCCAGAGAATCGTATCGGGAGGAATCGAATTGATAAGAATCCGACGAAGGTCTCCTCTCAAGACTTCGGGGCGACTTCCCTTTTCGTCGTCGTGTTCTTCCAGCAAAAGAAAAGCGTCTTTATCGAATATCCGTGTCGCCTGCGCTCCCCTATGAATGATCTCGAGGAATTGTTCAAAGAGTCCCGCTTCCCTCAAAGCGATCTGTCCGTTGTTTTCGTGAATATCGAGCATTCCACCTTGTTTACGAGCGTCAGCTCCAATCTCCGCTTCAAAGATCGTCGACTTGATACCGTGAACGTGAAGGACTCGGGCGAGTGTTAGGCCGCCAAGGCCGGCGCCTATGATTGCAATCGGAGTATGTTCCTTTTTTTGCATTGTGAACTCCATTTTTTGGTCGGGATACAAATTCTTCTTATTTTTATATTGACTAAAATATTTAAGTCAATATAAAATTTAAAATCAGAATCGGTAAAAAAGGATTTTTTATGGGACTAAGAGAACTTAAAAAGCAACAGACTCGCAAGGCCATTTCCGATATGGCGACCAAACTCTTCATTGAACGTGGCTATCACGAGGTTACCACCGCGGAAATCGCAAAACTAGCCAACGTTTCCGTGCCGACGTTGTTCAACTATTTTTCAAATAAAGAATCTCTTGTTTTTGACGAGGACGTCGAGAGAGAGGAACGACTGATTGAAGCAGTCGTCTCTCGAAAAAAAGGAATTTCCATTCTGGATTCTCTTCTTGAGTTCGGATTAAAGAATCCCGCGTTCAATCCGGCAAATCGAAAACTTGTTCGTGATTTTAGAAAACTGATCAAATCTACGCCGGAGCTTTCTATCTATGAAAGACAAATCATGATGCGGTATGAGAACTCTCTTGCAAAGGTTCTTCGAAAAGAGGCTAAGAACAAATTAGGCGAGGTGGAAGCCGCGTCCATCGCACACTTCATTTCCGATGCATTCTACAGGGCGAGCGATTCTCCACATCCTCGAGTCACACTGGAAACACTCTTTAAGATTCTAAAGAACGGATGGTCCGAATAAGGATATAACTTCGTGAAAGTTAGAAAGGCAGTCGAGAAAAAAATTCTGCGATTGTTTCGTATTGAGAAAGAAATCCTATTTCAACAGTGAACGATTACTTGAACACAGATTTGTTCTTTGTTTTCATTCAAATAGATCTTTAGTTGTTGTATCCATTTCTTCCAGGCACGATCATTCTTTGATGAAGGTTCTTTCCTCATGCGCCAGCCAAAATCTTGCAGATCGATCCACGATCCATCGAGAAGAATGATACCCGAAGTATGATAATCAACGGGAAGATTTCTGATATAACTGGAATTGTTTAGAATCTCCGGATCCGTTTTTAGGTAATTTGATTTTAGTTCCCCGTCATCCAAAGGGTGCTCCGAGGGAAAAATCCAATAGTCCCAATGATGCGCGCGAATCGATTGGAGACTGTCTTCATCGAGACGATGTGGTTCAAGCGCCTTTCTTAATTGGAAATCGATATCATTCGTAAAACGATCGATCAATACCGTGATATGCGAATTCATTCTTATATGGATCGTAAATCCGTTACGGATTCGAACCTCTCAGTATCTTTTCCATCGACTTCCCTTTTGCCAATTCGTCAATCAACTTATCCAGGTAACGAATCTTACGCATAAGATCGTCTTCGATCTCTTCCACCCGATATCCGCAGATCATCCCCTTGATGAGTGTCACATTCTGATTCATTTGAGGAGCCTGATCGAAAAATTCTTCAAAACTCACTCCCTTCTCGATTTGTTTTTTAAGTTCTTTTCCCACGTAACCCGTTAACCAGCAAATGATCGTATCTACCTCTTCTTTCGTTCGTCCCTTTCTTTCCGCTTTTTGAATATAAAGAGGATAAACGCTGGCAAATGAAGTCGTAAATATCTTTGGTTTCTCTTGTGAGGATCTCGATCCTTGTTTTTCCTTTTTCACCATAACCTGAATCCTTTGTAAGAATTATAATTCAAAGTTTCATTTTTGAGAACGGGTGATGTATATACGAGCCACGTTTTACGCGAGCTCCTCGGCGAGCGCGATGAGAAAACCTTCTGGGGACCGAAGGTAGCAGAGTAGATAACTATTCTCAAATTGTTCCACCTTGCCGACGAGTTGGACGCCGTGTTTTTGAAGGCGGATCAGAACTTCGTTAAGGTCTTCGACGGCAAACATGATTCGACGAATTCCTAACGTGTTCGCGGACGGATTCTTCGGCTCTGGTATGATCGCCTCCGGTCGAATGAACTTTGCCAGCTCCAATCGACTGTGACCGTCCGGAGTACGCATCATAGCGATATCGACTTGCATTCCTTTTAGCCCTACTATATGGTCCGCCCAAGTTCCCTCGACCCGCGTTTGTCCTTCCAGCTCAAGACCAAGTTCCGCAAAAAGGGCGATCGTAGCCGCCAGGTCTTCGACAACGATACTCACGTTGTCCATTCGTTTTAGTTTCATCTTTTCGCAACCACCTTTCCTTGTTAAACTTTCAAATTCCAATTCGCAGAGAGTAAAACTCTACGAAAGGGAGTTTTTTGTTCTATCAAAAATAAATCCGATCGATCAGAATCTTTTATGCCGAAGGCATCTTTTCAAATTTGGGCAATGACGGATCGAGGTGGTCCCAAGAATAACCGCGCGAGGCGTAAGTCACAACCTGCGGTTTAAACCGACTTGGATCGTCAAGACTTCCCGCGTGTACCGTAAATAGTTCGGGCATCGCTTCAAACGTTAGATACACTGGAGAGCCACATCTGGGGCAGAATCCTCCGGTCTTTTTATTCCCGCTATCTCCAAGCATATCAAAGCGAGTCGCTTCCCCGAACAGATTTACTTTCGTCTTAGACGGAAACGTTAGATACGATCCATGACCGGTTCCGCTCATACGTTGACAATCACGGCACTGACAATCATTCATAAAAATCGGTTCATCGGAAATGTTGTAACGAATATCGCCGCAAGCACAACCGCCGGAATAAGTCTGATCCATAATGGTTCTCCAAAGATAAGTTTTTGAGATTTCTGAATTCAAAAATCGAATACGACTAGATCGTGTTTGTCTGTTGTGATAAAGCCCGGCCGGATTCCAGAAAAGTTTTTAGATTTGAAAGAACCATCGGCCAACCCTTGGATATTCCTGCGTACATCTGATCATCCAGATCCTCGTGGGTCACAATCAAACGAACCAAACCTTTGCCATAGGGTTCGATATCGAAGGTCACACGAGAGTGTTTTGATTCTTCTTCCATTTCACTCGGTCTCGCCCAGGAAAGAACGAGGCGACGAGGCGGAATACTTTCAACAACCTTTCCCTTTATATCGATCGTCTTAGCTTCGTCCACACGCTCGTGCCTCCATTCCGAACCGGGCTCCCAATCCGAAACGTTTACATGCGCGGGTTTATCGGAAAACGGATCCACCCAATACTGATGCGTTATCTCCGTATCGATCAATGCGCGCCAAACTTTCTCCGGTGTGCTCTCTATGTAAGTTACATAAACAAAACTAGGTTTCTTCATCGTTCTCTCCTTCGAGTTGCGTTTTCAGATCGTTTAAAAGTCGTAAACGCTTTTGTTCAAATTTTTTTACCCATCGTTCATAGACCTCGTAAATCGGAACGGGATTTATAAAGTGAAGTTTCTCTCGACCTTTCCATACCACCGTTACGAGAACCGCGTCGATTAAAACGTCAATGTGTTGCGACGCCGATTGTCTCTGCATATCAAGATGTTCGCAAAGAGCCGAAAGAGTTTGTCCGTTGTTCGCAAAAAGAAGATCGAGAACTTTACGACGATTCGGATCTGCCAACGCCTTAAACACTTTGTCAGCCCCTGGTTTTTCTTTGGGCATACAAAAATTTTATGCAGGTATTTACCTGCATGTCAACAAAAAATTAGAAACCAACATGGAATTCCTTTCTTGTACGAACGCGAGTTTTACCGCTTCATGGAACGATTGTTCTGAAAGGATCGTTTTGGAGGAGAAGAATGATTTGAAAAGGTTGTCAAAACTCACAAGAAAGGAGGTCACAGAACGAAAGCGGCGGCAAAAAAAGAAAAAACTGAGACGAAAGAAATAGAAAGAAGAATAAGGATTTGAACTACACAATCACTAAGAATGTTGCTAAAAAATCCTTCGTCCGAAATTCCAAGTTACAACTCCAGATTAAAATCGGATTCTTAACTCCGACTTTGTTCCATCATACATTTAAGAAGAATTCGTTTCGCAAAATCAAAGAGAATGTTTGGAAGGCTTCGTATCCGACTTCATACCGTTATAAAGATAATGGATCAGTTCTTTTGTGATTCTTCTCGCCTCCTTCAAATCAACGGAACGAAACATTACCTGCTTTCCCGCCAAAAGAACCGCAATTCCGTGAACCAGAGTCCAAGCAGAAGTCGCCGCACTCACCGCGTCTTCGGTCTGAATCACTCCGCTTCTTTGGCAATCGCGAATGATCTCGACGATGATCCGAAAGGAATCGTCTTCCGTCTTCACCAAGGATTTATATTTAGAATGGCTCTCGATCTGATTCCCATACATGATCCGAAAAAGATCCGGAGACTCCAAAGCGAATTCAACGTAACAAACCCCAGCTTCTCGAAAGAGCAAAAGAGGTTTTTTTCGATACTTAACCTGCAATTTTCTTTGGCGTTCTGCGAGCATCCGAAAACCTTCCTCTGCTATGTCCGCATACAAGGATTCCAAATCCTCATAGTGGCGATAAGGTGCGGATTGACTTACACCCGCATACGTCGCCGCCTTTCGAAGACTTAAAGCCTTATAACCCTCATCCTTCAGAATACGAAGAGCGGCATCCAAAAGCGCTTTTTTCAGATCCCCATGGTGATAGGAAATTTTTTCCGGCGAATTTTTCATGTTGACGTTTATTACATTACACTTTCTAGTTTAATTCTTAATGTAATAGATGATTACATTCAAACAATTCAGGAGATTTTTGTCAATGAATATCAATCAAGTTGGAACCGAATTCGATATAATATTTATAGGATCAGGAATGGGAAGCCTTTGTGCCGCAAGCCTATTGGCCCAGTCCTACGGAAAAAAAATTCTAATGCTTGAAAAACATTCCCAACCCGGGGGATTCACACATGAGTTTCAGAGAAAACAAGGGAAATATCATTGGGACGTAGGCATTCACTACGTCGGAGACATGCAGGAGGAAGGACTTTGTAGAAAAATTTCGGATAAGATCACCCGAAAAAAAGTTCTTTGGAAACGAATCGCGGAACCGTTCGAAAAATTGATTTTCCCTTCCATTTCTTTCGACATCTACGGAGATCCGGAGAAATTCAAGGCCGATCTGAAAGATCAATTCCCGGAGGAAGCCGAAGCGATCGATCGTTATTTTAAAGATATCAAAAAGACATCGAATCTATTTGGGAAATCGATTATGATGCGTCTTGTCCCTCCTCCTCTGGATTCCGTTGCCGGTCTTTTAGGAGATTCAAAAATTTTCACTCTGAAAGAATACTTGGACGTAAACTTTCGTAGCCAAGAACTAAAAGGAATTCTCGCCGCGCAATGGGGAGATTACGGCTTACCTCCGTCAAAAGTCGCCTTCGCGATGCACGCGACTCTCGTTCAACATTATCTACACGGAGGTTATTATCCGATCGGAGGAGCCGGGAAAATTTTCGACGCGATCGAACCGATTCTTGAAGAATCCGGAGGAGCGGTTCTTTCTTCAGTAGAAGTTAAAGAAATTCTAATACAAGACGGGAAGGCCATCGGAGTAAAGGCGAAGGCTCTTCGAGGTGAAGGATCGGAAAGGGATTTTTTCGCTCCGGTCGTCGTCTCCTGTGCGGGAGCGTATCCGACTTATACGAAGTTGATCCCTGAGAATCATCCGATCTCTTTTCGTAAAAGTCTAAAAGAATTTTATAATAAAGAAAAGATGACTACGAGCATCTGTCTCTATCTCGGTTTATCCGAAAGTCCTGCGAAGTTCGGTTTTAAAGGAGAGAATTATTGGATTTTTTCTTCGAGCGATCACGATCAAAATTTCTCGGAAAGAAACGATTGGATCGGCGCGGACGGGGATATCCCAAATCTATATCTTTCCTTTCCAAGTTTGAAAAACCCGGAAGCCAAAAGTCATACGATGGATGTGATCACGTTCACGGACTATGAACATTTTTCCGCTTGGAAATCGGAACCTTGGAAACGAAGAGGAGAAGAATACAAACAACTCAAGGAGAAAATCACGGAGCGAATCCTAAATACTTTAGATTCCCGTTTCCCGGGGATCAGAAATATCGTGGAGTATTCCGAACTCTCTACTCCGATCACGAACGAACATTTCACTTCGCATCCGGACGGAGCCATCTACGGTTTGGCTTGTGTTCCAGAACGATACAAAAAGGAAGAATGTCCTTGGTTTAACGTTCGAACTCCGATAGAAGGATTGTATCTTACGGGAGCCGATGCCGCTTCTCCCGGCGTCGCCGGGGCCATGATGGGAGGACTCGCTTCCGCACTTGCGATCACGGGTAATGCGGAACTTTTAAAGGAATTACGAAACTAAAGACGAAAACTCGTCCCTATATTTTTTAGCAAAGGAACGTGTAAAATTCATAGCCGCCTCGAAAGAGACGGCTTTTCACTACATTCTATTTTTATTATATTTTAATAATAAATTTCACTAATTTTTTATCAAAGCCGAACACAACCTTGCGGGTCACACTGGAATGAAATCTGCTTCGAGTCCCGATCCAGTTCGAACTCGATCGGGAATTTGTGGAACTTCGCCTTATCCTCGTGAAACTCTAACCAAAGCTTGTATTTTCCGGGTAAAAAATAAAACCCTATTTCATCAAAACGGGAAGGTCGAACGTGATAGTTATACGAAATGGTTCGATTTTCCGAACTGATATTCAAGGATAAAGGTTCCTGAAAGTTTTTCCACGAAAGAAATAAACGGATTTTCAAGGAATCGTCCACGGAAAGATGTTTTGTTTTTTTAATTTCTTCGAGAACATTCTTCCAATTCGATTTCCAATACGGCTGAATCAGGGTCATACCGGAATCCGATTTGTTATACGTTTCTCGACCGGCTCCTACTTGAACACTTTCTCCGCCTCGATCATAGATCGTTTCGTGTCTGGTTCCGATCCGATCGAAACGATTTTCCAATAAAGAAGTGTACAAATTCTTTAATAAAAGCGGATCGACCTTGAAACAAAGGATCTCCTTTTTTTGTCCCCTTCTCTCCTTAATATGAGAGAGGTCTTGCGAAAAATAAAATTCCGTATGATCGGGACGCATTCCTCCGTCTCGATGAAATTGCAAATAAAAATCCGCCGGCATTTGTTTTGGCAAAGCGCTCAAACAAAACGTGGAAAACGTATGAATCAAAATCAAGAGCAGACAATTTCTTAAGAGGCGCATCATAAATTTTTTTACCTAAACATATCGCAAGGGTGAAGCGCTTCAATTTCAACTCAAATATGCGAAATTCAGAAAATCAGAACACGTAAACGAACCTGCTTATGAAATAGATCGTTCCCAGATCACTTCAGTCGAAATTGTTTCAGATCTAATTTATTCTTTACTGTAGCATTCGGATCATCGATTTCAACGACTTCGCCCCGGGAAATCATCGGTGCCACTGCTTGGATCACTTTCCCACGATTGATGAACGAATCCTTAAGGCCGATTCGTTTCACAAGATCCGGTAATGTCAAAGCCCCTCCGGCGTCCTGGAGTTCTTTTAGAATCAGAGGTTCCAATTTTTTTCCACGACGTGCAATCAGCGCCATAGACAAAGCGACTCCAATTCCGACGACGATACTCGTTAACGTTTTTTCATCCATGTGAATCTCCTTTTGCGAATCAATCTTTACGGAAAGTTCGAAAGCTCTGCCTTACTTTATCAGAAAGTTCAAGTTGTAAGAGTTCGAAACAATCTCCTAAAAAAATAAGCTGTCTCTTGCGATAAATCTAAATCAAGAAATTAATGTGTACAAAGGATCTATCCATTCAAATCGGAATGAACGGTTCGAAATAAGGAATGAATAGCAATCTTTTACGCAAATTGAATCGACCTATAGACAATCGATCCCGTCCTCCCTTCTTTTTAACAAATATCACACAGCAAACGGAGCTCGGAACATAAGAAACGAATCCGATTTCAAAACCGAAACGAAGAACTGGTCTTTTTCCAACCTTTTTCAATAAAAATGCCCCGAAATTTAGGCATAGACCCGATTCTCCTTTTTAAGCTCTATCCGAAAAAACATAAAAATGATTGACATTTTTTCTAATATAACTATTGAATTATATAACGGATTAACTATGGTAAACCTCGACAACACCTTTGCGGCCCTCGCCGACTCCACCCGCCGCGCAATACTCATGCGCCTCGCAAAAGGCGAAACGACGGTTACGGAACTCGCCAAACCCTTCAACATGAGCCAACCGGCCATTTCGCGGCACCTCAGGGTTTTGGAACAAGCCGGTCTTATCTCAACGTCGGTTCGTGCCCAGGCGCGTCCTCGCCGTCTTGAAACCGCACCGCTCAAAAAAGCAACGGACTGGATAGAGAAATACCGCTTAATGTGGGAGAAGCGATATCAAGCTCTTGATGGGCTTCTCGAAGAATTAAAAACGATACAAACAATAGGAGATCGATAAAGATGAAAGCAGATCAAAAAGAAGTGAAGATTGAACTTCGAGGAGAAACGGAAGTAGTACTCACACGGTATTTCGCGGCACCTCGGAAACTGGTATTCGACTGTTTTACAAAGCCGGAACTGATACTTAGATGGCTCACCGGTCCCGAAGGCTGGAAGCTCGAAATTTGCGAGAATGATCTAAAGGTAGGCGGCAAATACTTGTACGTCTTTTCCGACTCAACGGGAAACAAAATGGGCATCTATGGAAAATTCCTTGAGGTGATAGTTCCCGAAAAGTTCTCGAATAACGAGAATTATGCGACAGACATGTCTACGTTTAATCCTGATGGTCCGGAAAATCCGGATGCGACCGTCGAATCGCGCACATTCACGACGCAAGGTGAAGGAACACTCTTAACTCACGTATTCAAATATGCTTCGGCCGAAATACGCGAACTCGAGGCTGGCGCGGCTGACGGCTGGATTCCGCTCTGTTTGGAACTCGATAAATTATTGCTCGAGATCGGATAAATATTTTTGTAGATTGTTCTTTAGATTAACGGTAAATTTTTATGACGATTCGAAACGTTGCAACCTTGTAAAAATTTACCGTTTTTAAACAAGATTCTTATTTGAATTTAGGAACGCTCTAAATCAAACGATCTTTTTTATACACGTCTTCAGTTTTCAAACAAAAGTCGAAAACCAGAATGACTGGCCTGCCTTCTTACACATTGATCGGAGATTTCGAAAGAATGGATCCTTGCAAACTTGGAGGCAAAGTCGCACACGTTAAACGAAATTCTAAAATAAAGAACCGAGAGATTCGCGGAGAATTTCTTTTTTTCGTTCTCTCTTGATTAATGTGATTCTTCGTAACCGTTGTATTCTTTTTCGGTTACCGGATTTAACCAGATTACAGGTCCACTTTGCATATTGGTTCCGATCGCAAAATGGCTGAGTTCGCTCTTTGGCGTTGCGCCATGCCAATGCGGAACGTTTGGTAAACATTGAATCACATCGCCCGCTTTTAGCGAACGAATCGGTCGGCCTTTTTCCTGATAGTATCCTTCACCTTTCGTTACGAGTAAGATTTGACCGCCTGGATGATAATGCCATTTGGTGCGGGCCCCCGGCGCGAAAGTTACATTCCCTATTTGGGTGTTCCACGTGCGATTATCACCCAAAATCATATCTATCCAAACCTTCCCGGTAAAATTTTGGTTTAAAGTTTTGTTCTCTTCGGGTAAAGATTGGGACTGTGCATTGGGCTTTAGGTTATTCTCCAAAATTGTTTTCGCCTTTTGTCCGTTTTCCCAGCTTACTTTCGATTCAATTATGGAAAGAATACTTTGAAGTTCGTTCTCCGTTATTCCTATTTTGATAGCGACTTTTATATGGGAACGAAGCTGGGATTCTACACCTCCAAGGCTTGCAAGAATGGAAAGAGTTGCAATTTCCCTTTGCTGAAAATCTAATATGTCTCTGCTAAAAATATCCGCAAAGAGATGTTCTTTCAAAAATCGATCGATAACCGGCGCGAAGGTGTAGATTTCGCTCTGAGCGGGTGAGCCTATCAATTTCGTTTGAATTTCGGTTCCCAATTCAATTTTGTTTTTATTCTCGTGAATCAGACTTGTATCTCTACCAAGTACGTCATTGATCCCGCTTTGCTTGCGATCCTTCAAGACATGTAGAAATACGGAAAGTCCGTTTAGGCTTCGTGGAAAACCGGCATAAGCATAGACATGTATTAGAATCTCCTTTATTTCGTTAATCGTCAATCCTGCGTCTAAGCCATTTCTAATGGCGCGATTCAATTCGACTTGATCGCCTTTTGTCGTGAAGGCCGATATAAGAACTATACTCTCTCGTTTTGTATCGAATGATCCTCCCGCTTCGACTCGACTTTGTGAAAGAATAAGTTGATACGGCGTTGCTATCAATAGGGTTACAACGAGGAGATTTACATTGAATGTTTTTAAGAAGTACATCTTAACCTCACGAAAATTATATTTATAATTCGTCTTCGCTCCTTTGAGAGTATCTTTTGCCTATTTCCACAATTCTTTATGCAGGAATAGATCACAATGATTTGGAAGCATGAAACTCAGCGATGATTTTGAAACGTTAGTCGCTTTCGTCTGTCCAATCCAAACCTTTTCGATTCAGAAATTCAGACATTAAGTCGGCGATTTGAACGTTATTCAAATCAGAAAATGGGAAATGAGTGTTTCCGTTGATACCAATACTAGGCAAGTGAACAACGGTAACATCTCCACCGTATCGGTTCACAACCTCGGCCCATTGTTTTGCCATCGTTAAAAAAACGCGCCACTGTTCCTTGCCCGGATTTTCACTCGGTTTATCCGGAATATTATCACCGTAGTATAGAACGATTGGGATTTTAGTAAATTTTATGAATTCGGCTTTCGGGACGAAAATGGGCTGGAGCACTCGAGCACCAAGTTTAATCGGCTCGACGTTCTCGCCTTCCGGAAATATAAACCCTCCGCCCGGCTCATACGAGACAATTGCCCTTATGTTTTTATTTTTTAAAGCCAGCTTCCAGCCGAGTCCACCGCTGGCGGAATGGGTCACTAAGATCGCATTGCCGATCCGATCAAACAACGCAGAAGTTGCGTCCACGTAAAGATCCGATTGAAAACCGGGTCCAGCATCCGGAACCGCCTGCCTGAAAAATTGATTGAGAGCTTCCGGTTTTCGTGAAAAAGATACCCCCTCGTAAAAATTTGGCCAAACACCAAGACGAAAGATGCCGAACCAAAGTTGTTCATCCGCGGCCGCAGTAATCGCCGTTCCTCTGTTGGCCTTCGCGGCTCTTCCCCGTCCCGGCTGATCCATCAAATAAACCGGAAAACCGCGACACAAAAATATATTCTGAAATCCTTCTCGTCCGTCCGGAGTTGTCTCCCAAGTTTTTGCGGACTGTCCATACCCATGCCAAAAGACAATCGGATGTTTACGAGCTCCCGTTGGAATTTGATAAAAAACGTAAGCATGATCTCCGTGACGGGTTTGACCTACTGATTGTGGACCGGCCGGATCGAAAACACCGTGTTTGATTGGATCAAATTTTCCAGGCTCCACAAACACAGTTCCGCCAACCGCAAAACTACCTTGTTCTTGAAGTATGATGTTTTTTTGAGTTTCACTTTCTGAATCGGCGTTATTTACTAAACCGATAAATAACATTATAATTATTTGATATATAAATAACTTTTTCATTTTAATTCATTCCTCATCCTTGAAGATAGGCTAAACAACGTTCAAAATTCAATTTTAACTTTAAAATTCATTCTTCGATAATGGAATTGTACAATTACGCCTTGTTTTTGTTTTTTATTACTCTCATTTCATTCTCGCGAAAAATACGATCAGCTTTTTCATCGTAAGGTCAACGTATTCAGGTACCCAGTAGGTTTCGATATGGGAAGCTCCGTTGATTTTATAAAGTTCTTTATCTTGAGTCCCGATGGCTTTTTTATAGGCATCCTCAGTCATATAAAGGCTGTCCGCATTGCTCCCCGCGATCATCAGTAGAGGCTTATCGATCAATTCGATTTGATCGACGGCGTCAAAACTCATCAGATCGAGCAGACTACTTGTCGTATATTTGAATGTAGAATTCGGATGTGCATGGGTCTTCCAATAGTATTCATATCCTTGACGATACATTTCAAAAGGCAATTTGGCGATTTGCTCATCCGTAAGATTTGCATCGCCGGAATAAAGCACTTCTCCGCCAGCAACTTCCTGAGCTCGAGCTTCAGAAGCCTGTTGCAACCGCTTCTGAACCGTATTCAACTGCGAATCCGCAAAACCGTTTCGACGAACTCTTCCGGAATTGAACATACTAAGAGTTGCAACCATTTTGAATCTTTTGTCGGTTTGCGCGGCTTTCAGAGAATAACCACCTCCACCACAGATCCCAAAAAGTGCTAAGCGAGAGTTATCGACACCCGGAAAACGCATGATATAGTCTGCCATACCGTGAATGTCTTCGACACGATAGGATGGCTTATCCACGTTGCGTGGCTTACCTCCACTCGCACCTTGATAGGCGGCGTCTGCGGTGATAGTGATATAGCCAGATTCCGCCAAACGCTCCGCATATAATCCTGCAACTTGTTCTTTTACTCCTCCGTTCGGATGGGCCACAACGATTGCGGGATATTTTTTCTTCGGATCGTAGTATGCAGGGATGTAAACGTTAGCCGAAATATCCAGGCCGTTGAGTTGATAAGTGACAGGGCTGATATTTACTTTCCCTGGTTCGTTTTTCGTGATCGCCCTTGCATAGGTCAAGGTAAATGGATTTCGTTTGTAGTCTTCCGAATGAAGTTCACTTGCTAAAATCACTATCAGGATCGTAATATATGAAACATTCGATAATTTACGTTTCATATGATCATTTGCTAAATTAAACATCAAGTTTACGCTCTCCGAGCCATTTAACCATCGCCGGGTCATTGTGGTTAAAAAAACTGCTTACTTTTTTATCTAATCCTGAAATACGAACCAAATCTTCGGGGCTTAATTCGAAATCAAAGACGTGAAAATTTTCCTCAAGACGTTCTTTTTTAACAGATTTAGGGATTGCGACGATACCTCGTTGAATCAACCAACGGAGGACGACTTGAGCAATCGACTTCCCGTGCCTTTTTGCAATTGAAAGTAAAACTTCGTTTTTAAAAAGGTCGTTCTTTCCTTCCGCGAAAGGTCCCCAAGATTCAATTTGGATTTTGTTTTCTATTAGAAACTTATGATTCTCAATCTGCTGGTTGAAAGGATGGGTTTCTATTTGATTGATCGCCGGAATTATTTGATTATGGAGAATCAGATCCATGAGACGGTCGGGCTGGAAATTGGCGACGCCGATCGCACGAATTTTTTCTTGCCGATATAACTCTTCCATCGCCCTCCATTCTCCGTAAATATCTCCATAGGGTTGGTGAATCAGATAGAGGTCGAGATAATCCAATTGAAGACGGTTCAGAGTTCGTTCGAACGCTTTTTTTGTGCCATCATATCCGTCGCTTTGAATCCAAAGTTTAGAAGTGACGAATAAATCTTTTCTTGCGATGCCGCTTTTTTTAATCGCGTTTCCTACCGCTTCCTCGTTCAAATAAGATGCCGCCGTATCGATTAGACGATAGCCTATTTCCAGAGCATCAGAAACGCACCGTTCACACTCGGAGAGATCCGTTATCTGAAATACTCCAAAACCTAAAATAGGAATTTCTACGCTGTTGTTGAGTTTGACCGTTTCCATTGTGAAAGAACTTAGCATATTTCCACGAACCCGACAATACTCGTTTGTTTTGATTTCTTGCCTAATCCTCCTAAGATTCTGAAAAATGAATGCTTTTTCTAAGGGAAACGATAAGTTCATTCTAAAGCAAATATGAAGTCAGTAGAGTTACAGAGTAAGAGAGGACAAATTTCGGAACCCTTTGCGACCCTTGTTCCAGAGAAGGGAATTCTTCAAACGGAGATAGAAGGTGTAAGAATCTATCGAATCACGGAATCCTCACCAAGACAACCGCAATCCTACGGTCCGAGGATTGTTTTCCTTTTCCAAGGACAAAAGAGAATATTTTTAGGAGATAAAACTTTTGTCCAGGACGCCTCCAATTATCTCGTACTTGCGGTGCCTTTGCCGGTTGAATGTGAAATGACGGCTACCTTAAAAGAACCTTTGCTTGGTGTATCAGTGACCGTTACTCCGGAGGCTATCGTTGAAATTCTTCATCAGAGTAATGATAAACAAGGAAATGAGACGATCGTTCCCGAAGGTCCTTATACCGCTGAGCAAACTGAAACTATAATTGATACCGTTTATCGACTTCTTCAATCTCTAAGAAATAACCGCGATGCTCGACTCCTCGGACCCATGATCGTAAGGGAACTAATCTACAGAGTGGCCTTCGGAGATGGAGGAGAATCATTGCGTGCGATCGCCTACCGAAAACGACACTTCTTTATGATTGCGCGGGCACTGGATACGATTCACGAGGCGTTTTATGAAAATTTGGATATTCAAAATCTTGCCGCTGAAGCAGGAATGAGCATATCCATGTTTCATTCCTGCTTTAAGACGGTGACGAATACGTCACCCATTCAATACATAAAAAACATTCGGCTTCATAAGGCAAGAGCGCTCATGCTACACGATGGATTGAATGCTTTAGCCGCCGCAACCAGAGTAGGTTACGAAAGCCCATCTCAATTCAGTCGCGAATATAAGCGTTTTTTTGGTGTAACTCCGGGACAGGATACAGCTAAGATCCGTGAAGAAGGAAGAGTATCGATCTGAGCGCAAAATCTAAAGACAGTAGATACAGGTTAGCAAAGAATCGTTGGTGTAAAGACGGAATCCACAATCAAGTCGCTGAAGGAAATCATCGTTTAGTCAAAAGTGCTTTCTCTGCGTACGGTTACATACGACCAGAATTCAGTCAGTTGTATTTGGATGAGTTTAGTTTTTTAAAGAATGCGAATCTGTTGGGATTCGAAGATTTAGGGATCAACTTTTTAAGGACGAAAGTGGTGAAATCCTTTGACTCCGATCCGGTGAGGATTGGAGGGAAGGGATATTAAGGATTATTCATCCTTAAACAATTGATCGGTAAAACGGGAATCTGCGACAAGGCGACTTTCTAAAAGATTAAAACCGACTCTTCGGAAGTAAGGTTCAATCATCTTCATGTATTGCTTTTTAGTTCTTACGAATGCGTAAGGATCTTCAAAGTAGATCTCTTTTTTCATTCTTATATAGTCGTCTTTTGTGGGAACGGAGAAGTAGAGATACTTTACAATTCTATGAAGTTTCTCGAAAACCGGTTTGAGATCTCCCTCGATATATTGTACAACGGAATTACAAATTCCAAGATCAAAAGGAAGATGAACAAAATAAGACAAATCTAATTCTTGAACGGTTGTATTTAAGACGGAGATATTCCAGGCGCGGATCCATTTTTGCGCGATCAGTTCGTCGAGCATCTGCTCCGAAGGATCGATCGCGAGAACCCTTCCGGGTTTGAAGATCTTTACCATCTCTTTCAAAAGAATCCCTTTCCCAAATCCGAAATCGGCGATCGAGTTTACGTTGATCTCCATCAGGTTGAGGATTGATTTCGCATAACGTGCGTGTTCTTTTGCGTTGAATGTCGCGTCCACGTCCGTCCCGGAACCGTAGATATCCCTCCAATATGCGGTTTCAAAAGGAAGTCCGTTGGCTCCTATCGTCAAACCCTCATCCTCGGAAGATTCTTCTTTTTTGCCTCTTACGCGAAACTTTAGTTTTTCTTTATATTCTGAAAAAGAGACGGCGATCTTTTGACTCTTGGAAGTCGGATTCTTATCTTTTGAATTTTTCTTTTGATTCCAGATGGATTTCAAGGGTTCTCTTCCGGACTCAGCGCGGAGGACGTGAAGATTCCCGTCAGAAAACGATTGAGCCCTTTTTCTCCATTCTTAGAAAGCAATTGAGAATTCGCTTTTTCGACCTGGATCTTGATCTGCGTATTTTCTTTCTCACCGCTGATTACTTTTGTAAGAAAGCCGGTGATCAGAATTTGTTCTCCGGATAAAAAAACGTATTGTGGATTCTTAAACTTATATCGTTTTAAAAGATCTCTCTTGTCCGCGAGCCAGACCTCTTCTAAAAAGAGATAGTCCCGATTCTTCCATTCCTTCGGTTTGATAGAAAGAAGCCTTTGTTTGGAATGAAAATACACGTAAGACGAAACAGCGGGGCTTGCAAAGATCTTCTCCTCCGCTTGGATCACTTCCCTACTCTTTAAGTTTACAAGATCCTTTGTAAACGCGCCTAACTTCGTCGCGTTGATTCCGGTCGTAGGTTTCACCGAAAAATATGCCGAAACAAGAAGCGCCACGAACAACACCGCGCTCGCGGCGATCGTGCTCAGCTCCTTTTCCGATTTCAAAAGAAAACTTCCTATGTAGAGAATGAGGAACAAAGGACCGATATTGATCAGATAATTCCAGCCGAGTTTATAGAAACTCTCGAACGAGTGTTCTCCGTAGAAATCGACGTTTACCAGAATTGTAAGAAGAGCAAGAAGGGCTCCTAAATAAACGAGAAGGACGAGTTGCGGAATATTTCTTCTCTTAAAGAAAACGGACTGATGTTTTTTTCTCTCTTTGATTCCCACGGTTCCGGCTTTGATCACAAAGACCGTCATTCCGAAAAGAAAGACCGAGAAGTGGGAAAAGAAACTTCCTAGAATACAAACCACGAGCAAGAATATGTCGCCCAAGGTCTCCATTCGAAACGCAAGAAAGAGGATCAACAAAAACGAAAGACTGAACAACTCCGAGTAAAAATGCAAGGACATAGAAAATGTAAGCGGAGTCAGCGCGGATAGATAACAGATCAAATAGTGATTCGGCTTCCACTTTTCTCTCTGAAGAATCAAACCGATCACGTGTATACAGAACGAAAAAATAAATGCAGAGAGAGAATAGAAGGCCGTCGTATAGTTGAGTCCTGTGATCGATTTCCAAAAATCCAGAATGAAAAAGGAAAGCGGAGCTTGATCGGAGAAAAATTTTCCCTCTTCCGTAAGAGAACGAAGATTGGCAAGAACACTCAGAGCTTCCGGATTCAGAGGTTCTCCAAACCAGTTGTAAAGGACGGAAAGCACGACTGAAAGGCCGATCGCCGAGAGAAAAAGGTAGATTGGGTTGGCTTTGTTGCTTCTTTCTAAATCCATTGCGGGTCCGTTGGGTTTTTGCGGAAATCAGAGCAAGGATAAAAATTGAGGTGAAATTCTACCAACACATTTTGAAGTAACAATGAGAACCTCGAATCGGGACAGAATTCATGGAAAATAAAGATCATATCCTTTACGACAAAGCCGGAAAGCCATCCAAAGAAGCGGCCTGGATCTTCCGAACCTACGCGGGACACACGAACGCAAGAGAATCGAACGAACTCTTCCGAAAAAACCTCTCCAAAGGTCAAACCGGACTCTCCATCGCCTTCGACCTCGCGACCCAATGCGGTTACAGTTCCGATCATCCGATCGCAAGACCGGAAATCGGAAAAGTCGGAGTTCCGATCAACACCCTTGAGGATTTTAGAATTCTCTTCGACCAGATTCCACTCGAAGAAATGAACACATCGATGACGATCAACGGGACTTCGATGTATCTTCTGTCTCTTTACGTCGCCCTCGCTCAAGAAAGAGGCGTGGACATCGGACTCCTCCAAGGGACCACACAAAACGACATCATCAAAGAATACCTCGCAAGAGGAACTTACATCTTCCCACCCGCGCAATCCATCCGCGTGATCGTGGACATGTATGAATACAGTTTGAAAAACATTCCTAAATGGAATCCATCTAACATCTGTTCGTATCACTTGCAGGAAGCCGGCGCAACTCCGGTGCAGGAACTCGCTTTCGCTCTCGCGACCGCGATCGCAATTCTCGACGCGATCAAAGAAAGAAACTGTTTTACTCCGGACGAATTCGAACAGTGCGTGGGAAGAATTTCGTTCTTCGTAAACGCGGGAATTCGTTTCGTGGAAGAGATGTGCAAGATGCGCGCCTTCACCGATATGTGGGACGAGATCACGAGAGATCGTTATCAAGTAAAACAGGAAAAGTATCGTCGTTTTCGTTACGGGGTTCAGGTAAACTCTCTCGGTCTCACCGAAGAACAACCGGAGAACAACGCTTGGAGAATTCTCATCGAAGCGTTAGGCGTCACCATGAGCCGGGACGCTCGCTGTAGAGCGCTTCAACTCCCCGCTTGGAACGAAGCCCTTTCCCTTCCAAGACCTTGGGACCAACAGTGGTCCTTAAGACTTCAACAAGTTCTCGCGTATGAAACGGACTTATTAGAGTATCCGGATCTATTCGAAGGTTCTAAAGTAGTAGAGAGCAAAGTAAAAGATCTCAAAGAAGAAGCCTACAAAGAAATTCAGAAAATTCTGGATATGGGCGGAGCGATCAAGGCGATCGAGAACGGTTATATGAAATCGCAACTCGTCAAATCGCAAGCGGAACGTCTCGCAAAGATCAACAACAACGAACTCATCATCGTCGGAAAGAACAAATGGACGGAAGGAATTCCATCTCCTCTGATGACCGACCAAGACGGAGGGGTTTTCAAAGTGGATCCGAAGTCCGCGGAAGAAACACTCAAAGTTTTGGCGAAGACAAAAGAAAAACGAGACGCGAACCAAGTAAAGGCCGCTCTTGCCAAGCTCGAAGCGGACGCAAAAGCGAATAAGAATCTGATGACCGCTTCGATTGAATGTGCCAAGGCCGGAGTTTCCACGGGAGAATGGGCCGACGTCCTACGATCCGTTTTCGGAGAATACAGACCTTCTACCGGAGTCGAAGGACAAAAACTCAATCTCGAAACCGAAAAGGTAACGAGAGTCAGAGGAAAAGTCGAAGCCTTCCTAAAAACAAACGGTTCGAGACCGAAGATCGTAGTCGGCAAACCGGGGTTAGACGGACATTCCAACGGAGCCGAGATGATAGCGGTTTCCGCAAAACACGCGGGCTTTGACGTGATCTATTCCGGAATTCGTTTAACACCGGAGGAAATCGTTCAGACCGCCGTGGAAGAAAACGCGGACGTGATCGGAGTTTCGATCCTTTCGGGTTCTCACCAAGAACTCGCGGAACAGATCTTCCAGGAATTAAAACACTACAAAGCGAACATTCCCGTCGTTTTCGGGGGAATCATTCCTCCCGGAGATTTCGAGGCTCTTTTAAAACTCGGCGTAAAGGCGATCTTTACTCCGAAGGATTACGATTTGATGGACGTGATGGAGAAAATCATCGATATCATTTCCAAAACCGTAAAAGCCGCATAACGCGTCCTCTTCGGAAATGTCTGTGAATCCATCTAGGACAGAACTCGCGGAACTCATCGAGGGAGCGCGAGAGGGAGAAAAATTTCCTCTCGCGAAACTGATCTCGGGAGTGGAAAGGCCGGATTCCTTCGAATTTAGAAAAAATCTTTTTGAAGAACTCTACAATCGAGGTTTGACAGGAAAAAATTCTTTGACGGTGGGGTTTACCGGAACTCCGGGCGCGGGAAAATCTTCCTTGCTCGGAGAACTTGCGACTCAATTCTTAAAAGGCGAAAACGAAGAGACGATGGCGATCGTTGCAATCGACCCTTCGAGTCATATCTCCGGAGGTTCTCTTCTCGGAGATCGAACCAGGCTTTCTCTTCCGGCGAGAGAAAAAAGAATCTACTTTCGTTCCCAACCGAGCCAACTCGAACTCGGAGGAGTCAATCCTTACACGTATCACGTCATACGCCTTTTGCGTTGTTTTTTTCGTTATGTCTTTATCGAAACCGTCGGGATCGGGCAAAACGAAATCGAAGTCTCCAAGCTCACGGATCTTTCATTTCTCGTCTTGCAACCATTAGGCGGGGACCAAGTTCAGTTTATGAAGAGTGGAATCATGGAAGTTCCGGATTCTTTTATTTTGAACAAATGCGACGAAGAACAACTCGCGAATTCTAGCTATCATATGTTGATCACGACCCTGGAATTCTTAAAAGACATGATGCCGGGAAAAAATCTTCCTCCCGTTTTCAAAACTTCCACAAAAACAAAGGTCGGGATCGTAGAACTTCTGGAATTTATTCGAAAAGCAGTTCCCTCCGGAGACCGTTCGAAAGAAACCCTTCTTCAACTCAAAAAATGGATCAAGAACGACTATGGAAACTTCGGCCTAAAGTTGATCGAACATCTTCCCTACTCCGGCTCCACAAATTTTGAAACCTTAGAATCCCTGGCCTTGGATGAAATCAAAAGACATCTGAAAGTTTGAGTCCGATTCTTCGTTCTTTTTTACAATCAGAGCTCCCCGAAAAAATTTCGGATTCGATGTTTCGGAAGTGAAAGGCAACGATCGAAGATCCGTTTGAACGGGCTCGTATGCATTCAATTTTGAGCCTGTCCCAAAACCTCGAAATCCAGAAGAGATCCGCTTAAGAAAATTCTAATAAAACGTATGAGGTCCTACAAAATAGAGTCAAAGCCGACGTTTAGTACACTTTGATTGTTTCTTTTGATGTTAGAGTTCCCACATCCTAGGTTTTGGAACAGGCTCTTTTTATTTTAGAATTCGGATCAACTCGCAAACGTTTCGAAATTTCGGAAGAGTGGGAACTCCTCCGTTTTTAGATCGAGGGAGGAATTTCGGAATTCGCAAAAGAGGGCGTAGATAGGAAAATCAGGTAGGAACTCTTACAGATTCTTTTTCCGGTTTTGGGAGAAGCTCCTTGTTCGATTCAATTTTAGAGGAGATCGTTTTGAGTTACGGCAGTTCGATTTTTTAAGAGATTCTCTTTTTTAGAATTTGGAAAGGTTAGAATCCGGGACTTGTCCGAGTCGGATTCTCTCATGTCGTTCCAATCTTCTTTTTCGATTTTGATCCTCTCTTTTCCACTTCTTTCGTTTCCGATTTTTTCTCAGTCCGCCTATCCGGTGTTCGACTGGGAAACGGTTGCGAATACGGATTACGCCCAAGTCGCTCCCCCACAGAGCGAAGAGAAAGTCCGGAGTTTTCAAGGCGCCTTGATCGCGGGAAACTGGATCCTCTGGCCCGCGATTCTTCCGGGCGAAAATGGAAAAGAAAGTCACGGCTTGATCTTGCGGAATTTTAAAAACGGAGATTCGAAGCGCATCGATTTCGGAGAACCGGTTCGAGGTTTGGCCTGGGACAAGGAGAAGAATCAAATCTTCGCGAGACTAAAAAAAGAAATCGTAGTAATCGACGCCGATTCTTTCGAAACAAAAAGAAGGTTTCCATTCCCCGCGACGAACTCCGGTTGGACCTCCCTCGGATTTTTTCAGGGAAAACTCTTCGGAATCCAAGGAAACACATTCACTTTTTATGATAGAGAAAACGGGAATGAAATCGAAAGCAAAGAAGTGCCCGTTTCGAAAATCGCTCAGGCCTATGCCTGCTCGGAGAAGGAAATTTTTCTCTGGAACAACGATGGAGATTTCAATCTCCATTCTTACAACCCGATTCTAAACTCCATAAAAGATCGTTTTTCGGTGAAGATCGACGGGAAACTGGCGCCTAAGGTGACCTGTCGAGGAAAGGATTTCGCTCTGATGGATCCGGAGAAAGGATATTATCAAAATCTAATCAAGATCGGAAACCAGTTTTATCCCGTCGTTCCGGGAAACCAGATTCTCAAAGGGAATCTGAGTTATCGTTTTGCTCCAAAGAAGGAGAAAATTTCTTTTTCTCTCACGGTGAGTGCGAAGGAGAAGGATTCCCCGGAATCCGAAATCGCGGTTGCAATTCCTCCTAAAGAAACGGCATCGCAGACTTTGAGCGAAGAATCCGTTTCAAAGTTCGGCTCTTTTCAGGAAGACGCGCAAGGGAATCGGACCTTGTTCGTCAAAATTCCCGCCTTATCCGCCGGTCAGTCTTGGACGGAAGTCGTCTATTCTGCGAAGATTGAAAGATTTAACTTGGACTCCGGACTCTCCAATTTCAACACTTCTTGGGAAGATTGGAAGGTCGATCGGAAATGGAATCAATTCTTAGAAGATAAATCGGTATATTTGATCAACGATCCGGGGATCACTTCCATACGAGATCAACTCAAAGCGGAATCTTCCAGCGTCGAAGGTTATATCCAAGCGGTCTATAAACATATCACAAAGAATCTCGTCTATAAACAAGACGGACGTTTCGACGCGGCGCCCACAGTTCTTCAAAACGGTCATGGTTCTTGCACAGAACATAGTTACGCTCAGATCGCCCTCTTGAGAAGCGCTGGGATTCCTGCGAGGCTCGCTTGGAACTGGCTTCCGGTCTCTCCGAAGGTGGAGCTAAATCATAAGGTCGCCGAAGTCTGGCACCCGTCCTTCGGTTGGATTCCGATGGAACCTCTTTCGTCTCCAAGGACGAGAGCCGGGCTTACATATGCAAAACATATTATATTCGCAGTTTTGAATTCTCCTTCGCATTCGATTATCAAAGGCGGAGACGTCTTGCTGAATTTTACGAAACCTTCGGGTGGCGCTTCCAGGTCCTTGGAGATCGAGTTGTCCTCGGATGATTCGGTCTCTTCAAGGAATCTTTTGGATGTAGATTCTTCTTGGATGGATTCTTTCCCGAAAGTCAAACCGATTTCGAATCGAGTCCTCTTGAGAGGAGATGAGAGGAGCGTGGAATGAAGGTCTGTCCGTGCGGTGCCGAAAGTCTCGGCGAGGATTCGAGACCTTTCGGTTGGTTTTGGGTCCTTTTTTGAGAGGGGTGGTTTGTTTATGTGCCCTTGGGTGGGAGATGATAGGGGAAGGTGTCGGTCATGGGATTTGGTTCGAATTCCAGCTCTCGGGAAATGAGATTTTCTCGTAAATTGAGGGTCCAGATCATTCTGTAAGACTCGTGAAACCTAGGAACTCCTTGGTTCAAAGTATCCACGATAGAATCTCCGACCCCAACCTCATCCAACCAAAGCATATAATTAAAAAGATAACACCTCGAAACCCCGTGCGCGGCCGCGAGCGCACCGAGAAGAGCCCACGCTCCAGTGTTGACCCGAATACTCATCTTCTTCATCTTCCCGACGCCTCGATTGTATTTGATCTTTCCCGCTCTCCAATGAAGCCTCTTTAGAGAACTCACATACTTCCCGAATTTCCTCAGAAGATAGGGAAGCTTTCTCCGAAGAATTCTTCTCTCATCCTCGTTCAATTTATCCCAAAGGGAAAGAGGAATTAGAATCGAATCCGTCCCCAGCGGGCCTTCAATCAGAGCGGACTGAATTTTTCTCTCGGAGCTAAAAGATAGAATTTCCATACCCAGAACGGTTCCCTTCGCATTCAAGGTGCCGTCGTCTTACGAAAAAAAAAATCATTTAAGAATCTTTTTTTCGAGCCTACTTCTTCTTGACATAGGAAATTTCTTTCTTAGATTCCTTCCACTATGAATCCTTCGAAGATCCTCTTCTTATTCTTCCTTTTCACCTTCCCTATTTTTTCGGAAGGAGAACATCCCAATCACGCAATCGGAGAATCGGTCCTCAAAATCTCCAAACGAGCCAACCTTCCCGAAGCGACAATCTCCGGAAGCGGATTTAAGGCGGTGGCCATCGTAGGAGACGTCGACGGAGACAACGGTCCAAGCACGTTGGGTTATATTAAGAATATGCAAGAAGTGACGAAGGTTCTCAAAGCGAGAGGAGTTTCAGTCTTGGAATTTTATAGCCCTCGAACGCCTTGGGAACAAATCAAAGAGGCGATCAGAGGCGCGAACATCGTCCTCTATGCAGGACACGGAATCGGAAGCAATCTCACGAACTCTCCTTTCCATCAGAAGTATGTAGGAGGATTTGCATTGAAGGGGAAATTTGTTTCCAATGACGAAGTGGAGAATTCTCTGAAGCCCGCACCGGGTGCGATCGTTCTCTTCCTCGGCGCCTGCTTTACTGCCGGCAACATGGCCTATGACATGGGAGTCATAGACGCCGAGGAAACCAAACAAAGAGTCACCATGTATTCCGCACCTTTTTTAAAAGCGGGCTTTCAAGGATATTATGCGACATGGGCGCCTTGGACCGCGCAGAGTATCGTCGCCGATCTATTTACCGGAAAGAATTTCGGAGGAATCTACGATGCGCAGACAAAACTCTCCGAAGTTACGAAACTCGATCATCCTGGATTCTCCGGTGGAAAACTATTTTTTCATCGAGGCATTCAAGATTCAAAAGTCATTTTTGACTACGCTTTCTCGGGAGACCCAAACGCTAAACTTTCCAATCGAAACATTTCTGAAGAATCGAAACCCTCCAACAATCCGATCGTTTTGACACCGGAAGAACAGACTTCGAAAAATAACGCTCTCATCAAGGCGACGTATAAGAAGGATCTCAATACCGCTCTTCGTTTGTTAAACGAAGGAGCCGATCCGAATTCGGAGACGAAAGGATGGAGAATTCTCCACCTCTCCGTTTACTTTGATCTTCCTGAACTTACGAAAATTCTTCTGGAGAAAAAAGCGGATCCGAACTACCAAGTGGATGGATATACGGCACTTTCCTTAGCAACGGCTTATGAAAGAACCGCGATCATTCCTCTCCTCGAAGCGGCCGGAGGAACAAAATCCAGATCCGCTTCGAGCAAACCGAAACCGTAGTGGTCCCTTATTTTAAGAGTTTAAAAGCGTGAGTCCAGGATTGAGATAAGAATCCGGGAATACACCAGAGAATACAAAGCGGTTCGATTGCGCGGGCCGCTTCGACTTTACCCATGTCCTCCGTTTCCCAACCGAAAGTATCCAGGATCTCTTTCGTTTGTTTTTTTGCGTTCTCGTTATTCCCGCAGATAAACATGCTCGGCTTTCCTCCTTTCAATTGAGGATCCACCATCAAAGAACTCCCGACCGAACTGAAACACTTCACAAAATTCGACTTTGGATATTCTTTTTGAATCTGCTCCATAAGAGATTCGTTATATGTTGTGAAAAAATTAAGAACGCCGTTGACAGGCGCTTGATCACCGATCGGATTCGTTGTATCGAGGATCGTCTTTCCGGTTAGGAAATCGTTTCCGGCGAGCTTTAAGACATCCTTTGCCGCATTTCCTTTTGAAGCAAGAATGAGAATTTCTCCGAATGCCGCCGCTTCTCCGAAGGATCCGACCGAAGCCCCCTTCCCTGCTTTGGACAACCAGTCTTTGAGTTTTTCAGGATCTCTGGTCCCAATCTTAACTTCCGCCCCATATTTTAGGAATCCATTGGCCAATGTTTGACCTACGATCCCCGATCCTAAAATTCCAATTTTCTTTTCTTTCATTCAATTCTCCGTTCCTTTCTAATCGATTTCTCTGTAATTGATCCGATCTAAGTGGGATAAACGCTCGTCGTTCTTCGCCTTTTCTTTTTCCAGAATTCACTTACCCTGAGTCTCGAGACAAATCAGTCGGAAAAACGACATTCCACCGTAAAAAACCTCACCCCACCCTGATCTTGGGTGGAGGGGTGGGTGGTGGAAACTCCGAGAGACTTTTCTCTATCAGAGAATTCTAATTCTTTCAAGTAAAAAGTTTTTCCGAGTCGGAACTCCGACAATCGATGATTTCAAAACGCTTCCGAGTTGGCAGGCGAGAAAAACACTGAACAAAGGAGCGACCCCATTCTACTCTTACAAAGCTTTCCCTCTTAGACGTTCTTATACCCGAATCGAATTCCGCGAGTGGCTCCGTTCTTATAAAAAATGAGGCAGAGTCTCTTCAAGTTCACGACAGAAATAAAATTGGGACGAAATTCTTCTCTGCAACCGAAATCGCAAAACCAAACGATCTCAAAATGGTGCGATTGTTGTGCCCGACCTTGGAACGGACGATGGATATCGTGCACTGGAAAGTACGGAAGAATCACGCCTTGCCAGTGGTTGATCGCCAAAGTGACTGATGTTTCGGATCTCTACAAAGGAATCGCAACCGTTTCCGGAGGGAATAAAATCAAAGGGGCGGCATTCGCATTCCGGTTAAAACGATCCAAAAGGAAAATCATTTCCATCGAACCTTTTGTTTAAAAAAGTCGGGAATTCCCTTCGGTTTTTGCCTTTCCGGGAAAAGTCGGCGTTTTTGCGTTTCGAAAAGAACTTCTTTTTTTTCCTCGAAAATCGATTTTTGGAACGAGTTCGGATCCTTTTTTTAGAAAATTCCAAAACTTTTTTGCAACACGCGATCGGTGTTCGGCTCCTATTGAATACAATAGGAGCTAATATTCGATGGCAATCATCCTAACATTCTTTTTTGCGCACTGGTTTTTATCAGCGTTTGCGCAATCCTTCTTTCTTCACAGATACGCCGCTCATGCGATGTTTAAGCTGAACAAGTTTTGGGAAAAATTCTTTTATCTTTTTACTTGTGTCGCTCAAGGTTCTTCCTTTTTAAACCCTCGCGCTTATGCGATCATGCACAGACAACACCACGCATATAGCGATACCGCGAAGGATCCACATTCTCCGATCGCATCGAAGGGATTTTTGGATATGATGTGGAAAACGGCGCTTAACTACGAAGCGATCCTTGACGAAAAAGCAAACGTCGAAAAGGACTTCCGTGGAAATTATCCGCAGTGGCCTGCAATCGACAAACTCAGCGATTCTTGGACATTTCGCTTAACTTGCGGAACTCTCTATACGTTATTCTATCTTTACTTTGTCCCTGCGGGTCAATACGGCTGGTATCTTTTACTTCCGATTCACTGGTTGATGGGGCCTATTCATGGTGCGATTGTAAATTGGTGCGGACATATGTATGGTTACAGAAACCACAAAGAAAATCCGGATCATTCGATGAACACACTCTTTGTGGATTTTTTAATCGCCGGAGAATTGTATCAGAACAACCATCATGCTCATCCGAATTCTCCGAACTTTGCGTTTCGTTGGTTTGAATTGGATTTAACCTATCAAGTGATGAAGGTCCTTCATCTCCTAAGAATCATAAAGATCCAAAGAGCCGTCTGGACGGAAAAAGGGAAAAAAGTTCTTCGCGGTTCCGATGTAATCGTCGACCCTTCTCCCAGCGTAGCCGCCTAAGAATCGCTCCTATTAACAAGCCCGCCTTTCGGCGGGCTTTTCATTTTATAAACCAATTTCTTATTTAAGTCTTGTTCCGAAACAAGGAGCCGCTTCATTCATTGCTCTTCTGTGGTTCGTAACCAGAAACGCAGGAGTTCCCACAAATTGCATCGTGTAGCATTGTGAATTCTTTAACCAGAGCTCTTCTGTTAATTTTTGATTGGAGTTCCTACACCCTGTCCTTTCAGAGTTAGACCTTAAATGAAATCTTGGGATTGAGAGATCGTCTTTCGGCGGTCAAACTGGCCGGACCGATTCTTCCGACAAACGAATTCTTCGAAAAAACTACTTGTAAACGGACTTTAAGTCCGTCCGAGATAAAATTACGGAAAGACTTTGACTTTGCTGGAAAACAAAAAGTAGGAACTCACACTTTCAGAACGGTCTTTCAAAAAGATCCTATTCCAAACTCTCCAGATCTTTTAGAACTTCCTCTTCGTAGTTTTTCTTAAGATTCTCGAGAAAATTTTCCGGAAAGGAAATCTTTTCGTTTAAGACAAGAGAAAACAATTCGTTTAATAATTTCTTTTCTTCAAAGCCGGTAAAGAGCCATTCCAAAAGTTCCAGTGCAAGATCCATTTTCCCTTCGGAAGCGATCATCGTCCTAAATTCGTTTTTGATTTCTTCGGATTTTCCGGCTTTTAAAAAACCGCGAATCTTCTCCGGATAAAGATTCATCAACGTTTGTTTTTTTGCGTTGGGTGTGAATACGAAATCCTTTTGACCCGGCGGAAGATGAGAACGCACGGCCTCTTCCGCGGTTTCGGAGGCAACATTCGATTCCTTTAATGTTCTTAAAATGACTTCGCCGAGAAGAAAATCCTGGAACGGGTGAAACGGAAATCCGGTCCCCGATGAGGAATCGGAACTCATTCCTTTTCGATCTCCACTTGTTTACGGACCTTCTCGAATAAATTCTCCAATTCTCCGGGCGTGAATTCCCGAGTCGGCTCAAAAGAACAAAACACGGCTCTGTAATATTTATCCTTGTGCACAAGATAGAATCCGGCTTCTTCCATTATGGTTCTGAGTTTGGTTTCTCTGGAAGCGGTGACTACGATCGTCACGGAAGACAATTTGCTCTTCCTGTGATCGATATGAAAATAGCAGAGCGCTTCTTCCGGGTCCAACCGATCGATTTCTTCTTTGATCTCGTCGAAACTCGTTACGTCTCTCGGTCCCTTTGGGTCCCTATAATTGATCAAAACCCTTTTGAAATAATGGACTTTATTTCCTTCCGGAGTGATTTCAACTCCGTTCAGAACCCTTCTTTCGTCGGCGAGTTCTTTCATCAAAAACTCCCCTCTTCCTCTGGAACTTTCTATATCGAAAAGTTCCGAGGAGAAATCCCCTTTTTTTACGTTCTCGTTGATCTGAGAAAGTGTGTATTTCATTCCGGGTTTCATCTCGTGTTTGAAAGACATCTTAAAAAACGGATTTACAACTTCATTATGTAATTCTAATTCAATTTCGGCGTATTTTCCTTGTCCGTGCTCCACTATGTTTTGTGTGGCCTCGGTCGCGATGATTCGAATCGTATCCGGGTCAAGACCGGCTAACGACGAATAACGATGAACGAAATTCTTAATCTCGTACAGGGTTCCCAAACTTTCGTCAATCCTTCCACGGATCTCGTTTTCGACGATTTCTTCCCGAAAAATTCTCGCGTAATATCTTACGCTTGCCATTCCCTTTTTTAGATAAGGGGATTGAGCCGTGTTTTCGATCTGCCGTTTGAGTTTTTTGTTTTCATCTTCTAATTCTTGAATTCGTTTCTCTTCTGGGGACATAAAGCTCTTTATTTCTGTAACGAGATTTTCACATTCCCGATCTGAAAACCGGGGGATTTCTAAACTACCTTCCACTGCTATGGGTTCAAGTGATAATTCACTTTCGATGCTGAAAAAACAAATTGAGCCAGTTTTGACCTTTAGAATTTTTTTTCGAACCGGCTCGATCCCAATGAAAAAATTCTCAACATTTGAAATCGAATGAACTGAGTTTATCTCGAACCCGAGCGAGTTTTTTATGAGTTTCCGACAAAAAATATTTTTAATCCTCAGCGCAAGTCAGTTGTTTCTTGTTCTCATTCTCGCGTTTACTTTCATTCAGATGATCGACCGAGTCAAAAACGAACCACAGGATAAACGCGCCCTCGACAAATCCGTGGACTTTCAAAAAGAACTCAGGCATAAGGAAGAAACGATTCGTTTTATGCTGAAAGAGCTGGAACGAAATTCGAAAACGCTTTCCATCTTAGAATCCGGTTCGAACAACCGCGCCATCTTGGATTCACAAAGGGATTACTTTCTCGGAATCATGAAACAATACGACCTTTCGATCTTCGAAGTGATCTCCGCTTCCGGAAAAGTCGTTTATCGTTTTCACAGACCCGCGGATTTCGGAGACGATAAATCAAAACAAAAAATCGTCCAAGAAGCGCTTAACGGTAAAATCGCCTCCACTCTCGAACTCGGCCACAGCGGCCTCGGACTTCGTATGACATCGCCTCTACGAAACGGTTCCCTCGTTTTGGTGGGTCAGGTCGTCGACCAAAAGTTCACGGAGAACATCACGGGTTCCACTGACGTCCACATGGCGATCTACGAAAAGGACAAACAAATCTCTGTCTCCGGGGATCGAATCCAAAATTATCTGAAGAATCACCCGCTTTCCTCTCTCAAAAACGGCTCCCGCTTTGCCTTTGACGGAAAGTATTATTATCTCACGAGAATTCCATACGAGAACAAAGGCCTTACCAATTTAGCACTCGAATTCGTTCTTATGATCGACGAGACCGAACTCCACACGACCACACAAAACCTCTGGATCTACTGTGGCCTTCTCGCGCTTTCGATTTTTATAGGAATTCTTCTCGTATCGTATCTTTTTTCGAGGGACATCATCAACGCAGTCAAAGCCTTGAACTTTGCGATGAAAAATCCATCCGAAGACGAGACCACGATCATCGATTTGGATCGAACGGACGAACTCGGTCAGATGGGAGAAGTTTTCGTACACATGAAAAAGGAACTCTTGGACCACCAACTTTCTCTGGAAAGAAAAGTCGAAGAAAAGACACAAGAGCTACAAGATACTCTGAGCGAAGTCCAAGCATTAAAGGAAAAACAGGACGGGGATTATTACCTCACTTCCCTTCTCATACAACCTCTCACTTCGCTTCGATATTCGGATGAAAACACAAGAATAGAATCCGTTCTCAAACAAAAAAAGGAATTCCAATTCCGCACGAAAAATTCCGAGATCGGAGGAGATCTCTGTTCCATTCAAGAAATCACTCTGATGGGGAAAACGTATCTCGTCATTCTCAACGCGGACGCGATGGGTAAATCGATTCAAGGCGCCGGCGGAGCTTTGGTGATGGGAACCGTTTTTAAGGCAATCATCACAAGAACACAACTTTCTCGTTCCAATCAGAAAAAAAGTCCGGAGAAATGGTTAAAGGACTGTTATACGGAACTTCAGAACGTCTTCGTAACGTTCGACGGAAGTATGCTCGTTTCCGCAGTGATCGCGTTATTCGATCAGGAAACGGGCGCCTTGTATTCGATCAACGCGGAACATCCCTGGATGGTTCTCTACAGAGACGGAAAGGCGAACTTCCTGGATGACGAACTTCTTCTTCGAAAGATCGGTTTTACGGAAAACGCTTCGGAGCCGATCATCCGAGTGTTTAAACTAGAACCGAACGATTTCGTTTTTATCGGCTCGGACGGAAGAGACGACATACTTCTGAAAAGACCCGGTTCCGATGAAACGTTTATGAACGAAGACGAAACCTTATTCTTACGTCTCGTGGAACTCGCAAACGGAGACCTCGCCGATTTGGAAAAACTTCTTCATCACGCAGGAGAAGTCACAGACGATCTTTCTATTATGAAAATCGCATATAAGACCGAGGCGGAACTCCCCTTGCAAAAAATTCCTTCGGCAGGAGACGAATACAACCGCCTTGTTAAGGAAGGAATCCAGGAAATCCGTAAGAAGAATCTGAAAGTGACGAGAGAACTTTTTGAAAAGGCGCTTTCCATAAGCGACGCGGATCCGGGTCTTTACAAACAACTCGCAAGAATTTGTATCAATCAAAAGGATTTTTCCGCGGCCGCCGGATATTCCGAAAGTTACGTGGGCAAGTTTCCGTTCGACAACGAATTCTTATATTATACTTCTTTTACGTTGCGTAAAATCAAAGAATATTCCAAGGCGATCGAATATTCGGAACGTCTTCGCTCCCGCGAGCCGGAGAATATCCGAAATCTGAAACACCTCGTGGAACTCTATAGACTCGTGGGGAATCGCTCCAAATTCCGCTCTATCATGACGAACCTAAAAGCCCTCGTGGCCGAAAAAGAAGCGAGGGACGAAGACTTAGATCAGGACGTATCTTCGGAAACGATTTTGGTCTAATCCGGAAGCGAAGCGTTCGATTCTTACGAGCCTTTTGAAAAGAATCGAGCGCATTCTTATAGACCGATTTTCGATCGGCAAAGATCGCATTGTATAAAAATTCTTCTTTCCCGAAAACGTTTTCGAAAGAAGACTCCTCTTTTTTGAGCGGAAACAAAAGATCGGAGAACCTGAAAAATGGGTTTCTGTTTTCCAAAGGATCTTGTATTTGGATCATTCAATGCCTTTGGAGAAATTACAGTCCGTCAAACGAGTTCTCATTTTAGGGAAACGTACCAAGTTCGAATTGGATTTGGAAGAATGGGGTTCTCTCGAAATTCTCCAAAGAATCTATAAGATCCAAAACGACTCCTTTGCGAGAATCCACGAATCGCATCTCAGACAGGTCTCAAATCGGGAAACGCTCAAAAAACTCTTCCCCGATAGCACCTTTATCTTTCGTAAATCCATGGAGGAATTTCCGCCTTCTTCCTTCGACCTCGTGATCGCGCTCGGCGGGGACAATCATTTTACTTACGTCGCGCACCACGCAGTGGACACTCTCGTCCTCGGGTGTAATTCCGATCCTCCCACGTCGGTCGGCGCCCTCCTCTCATTTCACGTGGAAGACATCAAAGAAGCGTTGGAAACCGGTTGGAAAAACGCGATGATCGAAGAATGGCCTTTGATCGAAGTGAAGATCCATTATCCGGACGGAAGAAAGGTCAGCACTCTACAAGGAATCAGCGAGATTTCGATTCGAAACAATAGTCCCGATCTTACGAGCCGTTTTTTTATCTGCCACGGCGATGAAATGGAAGAACAAAAATGCTCCGGACTCCTGGTCTACACGGGCGCCGGTTCCACGGGTTGGGTTATGTCCTGTGAAAACAAGGATACAAGTTTTGACAAACAATCTCCGTTTTTCAAAGTCTATTGTAGAGAGCTTCGGAAAAAAGAACATACTCGATATACTCTGGACCATTTTACGGTCTCGGATAGTTTTAGTTTAATTTCCGAAATGAAAGGTGGAATTTCGATCGACTCGCTTGCGGAAACGATTTACGATTTTCCACCCGGCGCAAAAGCTGATTTTAAACTCTCTGAAAAAAAATTACATGTAGTGGTTCGTAAGTTATGAGTCAATTGACCATCAAAATAAAAGAGACATCTGCGGGAATTTTCGTTTATACGCTCGATGGAAGACTGGACGAAAGTAGCTTTACCGATTTTAAAAAAGACATCATCGATCCTCCGCATCCGGACGTCGTGATTCTCAATCTCGCCGAACTGAAATACATTTCCAGTTCCGGAATCCGTGCGATCTTTGAACTCAGAAACAAACTCGCAAACGAAAGTAAAAAACTTCTTCTCACCGAAGCATCGGACAAGGTCATTCAGATCTTCAATCTTCTGGGCTTGTGGAAACCGTTCACCCATTTGGAATCGGAAGCGGAAGCGATCGAAGTCGCCAAAAAATAACCGTTTACTACTTTAGATAAATTGCAACCACTCCCGATTTCGGGAGGGAATTTCCGCCTTGAGGCCAATGACTCGTCGGATTCCGATAATCCTTCGTGGTTTCTCCGGGATGTTGTACGGAAACGAACAATTCTCTTTCGTCCGGAGTAAACCACAACCCCGTCAATTCCGAACCGATCGGAGCGGAAGCGAACTGAAACGCCCTCCCCGAATCCGATCCCGCAGTCGGAATCACGAACATTCCGTTATTGCCGAATTTCTTATATACGGAAAGATTGAGATTCTTTTGGGAAACGTCCGTCACCATCCAAAGATTTCCTTGTTTATCGAAAGCGAGATTGTCCGGTGCGGCGAATCCGGAACCTCGACCGCCTGCGGCAAACACTTCGAAATCGAATTCCAATCCTGCGTGGTCGCCTGACTTTTCCTGAATTCTTACGATTTGTCCGAAAAAATTTCCGTGAGAATCGTTGTTCGTCATAGCGATAAAAACCGTTCCGTCGATCGGATGAATTTCGATGTCTTCCGGCCGGTCCATCGGAGTCGCTCCACAGATTTTCGCCGCGTCTCTGCAATAAACGAGAACGTCCGCTTGGGAAGAGAATCTTCTTTTGCCGTTTTCTAATTTAGAATTTTTTAATGTTTCATTGATTTCCAAATCCAGAGGAATCCAAGTTCCTTTCTCGAAATTGGCCGCGTAAAGAATCCCTTCCTCCAAAAGACTCGAATTGCCCGCTCCGAGTGAAGGATCGTAAGAATTCTTCGATATGAACTTATATACGAACTGATCCTTCGCGTCGTCGCCCATGTACACAACGAGTTTTCCTTCCGGAGATAATACAAGAGCCGCGTTCTCATGCGAGAATCTACCGAGAGCCGTATGTTTTACGGGAGTCGACTTCGGATCGAACGGATCGACTTCGATCACCCAGCCGTAGTGTGTTTCGTTCGGAAGTTTACAGGCTTCTATCACCCATTCCACGTTTTCTTCGCAGGAAAGAATCGTTTTCCAAAAGGTAGTTCCGCCCGCGCAGTTCGCAAAGGTTCCGAATACACGATTCGTATTTCCTACGACCGGACTTCCGGCGGCTGGACCCGTTAGACGAAATTCAGTAAGGCCGTTGATTCTTCTTCCGTATTTCGAATCGGGAGACATCTTCCATTCTCCATTCTCCTTAGAAACCCGTATAACCGAACCGCCTAACGCATACAGATGCTGTTCGATTTGTTTGTCCGTTCTCAGATTCGGACCCGGCTTCTGACTATCGTAGCCGTTTACGTAATATTCCAAAACGCCGAGCGTTTCGTGATTGTTCCAGAGAAGTCCGCTGTCTTTTTTTCCGTTAAACGGAAGATAACAATTGAAGTCGGAATTAAAACCGAACGTATCTCCTTGCGGGTTGATACGATCTCCGAAGAGTGCGATCGTATTGTATCGATATCCGTTAGGAAGAATCAAAGAATCCTGTTCGCTCGCGGAGATCGGTTGAAACTTAGGAAAGGAATTTTTTACGGTACGAATGGAAGGTTTGTTATTAGTGCTTTTATCGGAGCCGAAAAGACCGCCGGTCTTTGCAAGAGCGAGAGCTCCGATTCCCTTCCCTAAGTATTCTAAAAACTGGGATCGAGTCAGTGTCATACGTCTAAGTTTTCAGATTCTGAAACGATCGCCATCCTGAATTTCTCGAACGCTTCCTATTTTATCTGGTTGTAATAATCCGAAGCCATTGGAAACTATCTGACAGAACTTGATTCTTCTCATTCCATGAATTCATCTTCCTATTCAACTCCGTTTTATAAGATTCTGTTCGTTCTCGGGTTGGGTTCGATCCTCTTCTTCCTTCCTTTCTATCTCGTCGTGAACGGCGAAAACAATCATCTCGATCAAGTTTATCAAAGCCTAAGAGAACCGGGGCCAACCGTTTTTGGAACGCTCACGGAATCGGTTCGTGTAGAGAAGTCCGGGAAACGGGCTTATCTCGTTTCGTATCGGGTTCCTGACGAATCAGGAAAACTTCATGAGGTCACGGAACAGGTGGATGAGAATCTTTACCAGAGACTTCGGGTCGGCGACAGCATCGAAATCCGCAGAAAAACTTTCGAGACCTTCGGCAAAATCCGGGTATTGGCGAGGATCAAAAAAAATTCTCTCTTTATCAACGACTTTGACTTTTTGGAAATTTTCGCCCTGACCGGACTTTGTTTTTCCGGAATCCTGATATTCGCAGGAATCTATTACAGAGTTTTCAAGGGTCGGGAAGCTTGATAAAGAAAGGATTTTCCTTCTTAAATATCAACTGAACCTGATACGGTTCCATGACATAGCGGGAAGGATTCATCTCGTAGGAAATATAACAGAAATACTTATCATAGATTACGATGTACATATATTCTTGAAATCGAATGTGTTGCATCTGATTTTTGATTCCGCGCATCCATATCGAATCCGGTTGCACACGTTCGTAACGAACTCCGGACGCCTTGATCTGCTTTAGGTATTCGCGCGGGGTTTCCGGTTCTCTTCTTCTGAGTTCCAGCTTAAAGGAACGAACCAGATTGTATTCTAGTTTCGCTTTCTCTAACGCGTCTACGTCCGGAATCGTTCGGAAATAGTATTCGTAGTATTCTTTGTCTAGGGAAGCGGCGTTTTTGTGAGCGTCACCGTTTTCTTCGGGAGTTCTGGAGATAGGTTGCGAGGTCGGAGCGGAAGGTTCCTCCGCGTAGACGATTCCAGAAAGAATCAGCAGAAGGAAGAGAAATTGTTTCCGAAATCGGTCCATAAAACGCACATTATATGTATCGGACCGACTCCGGAATTCCAAGCTTTTTTTCCGCGTTTTTAGGACTTGCTGAGTTCCTCTAATGTCTCCGTAGTTCGTTTGAGATATTCCGCAAACTCCGCCTCCCCGAATATCTTCGATGAAAGAAGCGCCATGTCGTATACGGTACGAGTCAATTTGGCCGCCTTTTCCGCGTTAGGTCCTTTGGAAAGGGCAAGGATGTTTTTCACCAAGCCGGAACGAGTATTGAGAACCAACGTATGATTTTTCAGAAGATCCATCGGCTTTTGACCGCCCATGAGATTCATCTCGCTCAGACGTCGCAGATGTTCGGGAAGAAGAACCACGGCGGGAACTCCCTCCGCTTTGAGAGGTTCTGCCTTAATCTCCAATCCGTCCCGTTTGAGGGTTTGTTCAAAACATTCTTTCACACGATCGGCTTCGGTTTTATTTTCGGAATCGACCAAAGTAGAAGCGCTTTCCTTGTCTACGACTCCGTCCGCGAGTTCGGAATCCACTCTCTGAAACTTCATTTCTGAATTTTTCGATTCGATAAACTGAACAAAGTGAGAATCGATTCTGGAATCCACAAGAATCGCCTCTAATCCCTGCGACCGAAGAAGATCCATATAGACGGAGGAAGTTTCCGCTTCGTTGGCGTAGAAGACTTTTCCTCCGTTTTTTTCCTTATTCTTATTCCAATACTCGTCCAAACGAACGATATCTCCGTTCGACGTTTTGAAGAATACGAGATCCTTTGCGGCTTCGTAAAACTTATCGTCCGTCAACATTCCGTATTTTACGAAGATGGAAATTTCCTCCCAATTCTTCTTGAACTCTTCCTCGTTCTTTTTGAATTCTTCGTGAAGACGATCCGCGATTTTTTTAACGATATGAGCGGATATCTTTTTAACGAGAGGATCGCTCTGAAGATACGATCTGGATACGTTCAACGGAAGATCCGGAATATCGATCGTTCCTTTGAGAACCGTCAAAAACTTAGGCACCAATTCGTTCGCGTCGTCGCTTACGAATACGTGATTACAATAGAGTTTGATTCCGGACTGATTTACGTCGAGCTCGTGTTTTAATTTAGGAAAATATAATATTCCCTGCAATCGAAATGGATAGTCCACGTTGAGATGAACGTGAAAAAGAGGTTCTCCGGAAAACGGGAAAAGATAGTTATAAAATTCGTCGTATTTTTCCTTCGTTACCGAGGAGGGAGTTTCGGACCAAAGTGGAGTTTGTTTGTTCGCTTGTTCCGTTTTTACAAAGATCGGCACGGGAAGAAAATCGCAGTATTTGCGGATGAGTTCTTTTAACTTCCACTGATCCAGGTATTCTCCGGAATCGCCGTCGAGATGAAGTGTGATCTTGGTTCCTCGAGTGGACTTGTCGGATGCGCGCAAAGAGAACTCGGTTCCGGATTCGCTTTCCCAGACAACGCCCGCGGATCCTTTTCGATAGGACTTGGTTTCGATGACGACCTTCGTCGAAACCATAAAGCAGGAATAAAACCCGAGACCGAAATGACCGATGATCTCCGGTTTACCGCCGTCGCCTTGAAACTTTTTGACAAACTCTTCGGCGCTCGAGAATGCGATTTGATTGATGTATTTCTGAACTTCCTCGGAGCTCATCCCGATTCCGTTGTCCTCGATCGTAAGAATTCTTTTTTCCTGATCAAAATCGAGGTCGATCCTGTAATCGGTGCCACCTTCGAACTCTTCGGAAAGGGCTATTTTTCTCAACTTAGTGATCGCGTCGCTTGCATTGGACACGAGTTCTCGAATGAATATGTCTTTTTCTGAATACAACCATTTCTTAATGATTGGAAATATGTTCTCCGTCTCTACGGAAATTCTTCCTTTGATTTCTTCGCTCATTTAGGTTTCCTCCTTTAATTTTTTAACGATCGTCTGTGCGATCCGAAGCAAATTCTTTTTCCCATCGGAGTTCAATCGACGGGAAATTTCGACAAAGTTGGATTCCGTTCGGGAAATGTTTGCCAGAAAGGAAGCGTCCGATTCAGAGATCCCCTTTGACAGCAGAGATTGCTTTAATACCAAGCCTCTTTTGCTCCCTACCAACAAGTCAAGCTCTTTTAGAACCGGTCCCCCTGCGATCCAAAAGATTCCGGGAATCCAATCGAAAATTTGCAGTGTAATTTCCGTCTTTTTCCATCGGATCCAAATCGAAACGCAGACCGCGAGTAAAATCAAAAAACCGAATGAAAAGAATAGAATTCGTTTCGGAGAAACAAAGGCGGATTCTTCTTTCATTTTTTCGTCGAGTGGAGTTTTTTTTCTCTTGGATTCGCCTAACACTTCTATAGACGGAAATTCTAAGAATGCGTTTTTATAACTTCCGGAATCCGGATCGAAATAGACAAAAACCTTGGATTCTTCCTTCCAGATTCCCTTTTTGGTCATCGGAATTCCGTACTCGAACTTTGCGGTGGAATAGAATCCGTAACCCGAGTTTTCCAACTCCGTAAACTTCCAGGATCTATGTGTGTCATACAACGTGGCTTGCGGAAAACAATCCTTCCCTTCGCTACAAGCGGAAGACAAAGGATCGGAGACGGAAGAAAGATTTCCTTCTCCTTCGATGATCACAGTAAGATAAAGAGTGTCGCCTACGGCGACTTCATCCCGAGGATCATTTTTGATTCTTACCTGAGCCTTAAACTTACCGACTCCTCCGCTGAAATTTCCATCGTATTTCGGAAGAGGACGAACCGTGATCAGATTCGGAATTGTCGAAACTGTCTTTACGTTAAAGTAGGATTGTAGTTGTCCTTCCAACGAGAACGTAGTTTTTCCGAGATAAAAATCGCCAGGACGCAGAGGAATGAGAGAATAAATTTCCTTGTTGTAAACGGCGACGTCGTAGACATTTCCTTCGTATAAAATCTGTTCCGGAATTTTTACGGCCACCCCGGAGAGAACCTCGCTTCTAAAATAAGGAAACTGAATCGAGTCTGCCGGATTCCGATCAAAGTAAGGCTTTCGAACGTCTCGAAAATATAGGGTAAAATATCCGATGATCGGTTCTCCAATCCAGGCTTGTTTTTTACTCGTCTGAAACAAAACTCGAAGATCCGCGTTATCCGGAAGATCTTCCCCTTCAAATTGGAAGAATCGATCGAAGAAAGATCCTCCCCTACTCTTCGCGGTTTGTGCTCTCGCAAGAACCTGAACTTGGACCGCGCCGGGTGTAAACGTTTTGCCGTTGACTTCGATACTCAGAGGAGGAAGAGCGAAGGTCCCTTGTCTGGAAGGTTTGATTCTAAACTTCAATAACCTTTTGCGAAAAACCTGAAAGTTGATGATCGTCGTATTCTCTTCGATACCGGAATAGAAAACAGTGACGTCCCCGTTGGAAAAAGAGTTTTGAGGAATTGTGTATTTGGAATTGAGATCCATCTCGAAGACGGCGTAGGATTCTTCTCCGAGGTGAAACATGTTTCGCGTAACGTAGAATTTGGTTTCTTCCGCGGAAAGCGTGAACGCTCCGAAAAACAAGAAGAGAGTAAAAATCCGTTTCACCAAAAGACCTCTCTATCCCGACTTTTTCTGCTCTTTCTCCGGATCTGGTTGAGATCCAGAGAATCTAGAATTCTTTTTGCCTCTTCTTCGGTTAACTTTCCTCTTTTATCGCGAGAGGATTCTCCGGTTGTTTCTTCGTTTGAAGATCGTTCGTTCCCGTTCTGAGGTTGGTTTCCTTTTTGTGGAGTAGAATTCTTTTGATTCGGATTGGAGGAGTTCGGCATCGTGTTTTGAGAATTTTGAGGAGGAGGATTTTGTCTCAGATACTCGAGATTTTTTCGAGCCTCCTTGAGATCCGGATTGAGTTTGAGAGCCTTGATATATTCTTCCGCGGCCTTTTTGCGATCCCCGGCCCGCATATAACTGTTTCCCAAATTGAATCTCGATTTCCACTGCACTTCCGGTGAATTCGAGGCCGCCGATTTTTCAAAATGACGAATCGCCTTGTCTAAGTTTCCAGCCTTAAATTCGACCGCTCCACGATTGAATTCCAAACGTGGGTCGTCCGGAAAAAAGGATTCCGCTTCCTGGTATTTCCGCAAAGAATCCGGGTATTCGCCCTGATTATAGTGTTCCAGTCCCTCACTGATCCGATTTCCACCCGGATCCAGTTCAACCGCGTTTCCGGGCGCTGACAAGAGAAGAAGCATAAGAATTAAAGAATATTCTAATCTATGAATTCGTTTCATGATAGAGCCGGCTCCTTCTTTTTGGAGAACAAAAATGCCTCGACGAAGACCCAGTCAAAGATCATACAAAGGATCGCGAGAATCAAATACTTTGCAGATCCTTCCGCTCTTTTGAGATCCTTCTTTCGAGAATAGAGATTTTCTTCGAGGGAACGGATCTCTTTTTGAAAAGACTGCAAGTCCGGCGGATTTGTTTCCAAAGAATACAATTCTCCGCTGTTCTTTCTCGCGAGTTCCTTTAAAAAAACGGGATTCATCTTGGACTGAATGACACCGGGAACGTTTGCGTTCGGACTCAAGGTTCCATCCTTCAAGAGATAGCCGCTGAGTCCGGATTCTTCATCGTTGTATGCGATCGGTCCCCCGGTTTCCGTTCCGGTCGCCCAGATCTGAAAGTTCGCCGGAAAAGAAACGAGTTCCGGATCGTTCTGATCCTCTCCGTCGGTCACTAAGATTAGAATTCGATTGCGAAACACCTTCTCCGAGTTTAACAGATCTTCCGCTTTTTGAAAGGCCTTCTTTAGATCCGTTCCCCGATCTCCGACCATATCCACGTCCAATCCTCGGACATAATCCGAAAACGCGGCAACGTCCGAGGTCATCGGACAATAAAGAAAAGGACTCGCCGCAAAGACGATCATTCCAAAACGATTTCCGTTTAACGAAGGCAACATCCTCAGAAGAATTTCCTTAAACTTTGCGAGCCTGGTAGGTGCGTTATCGATCGCTTGCATCGAAAGACTTACGTCCACGAGAAAGAGGATATCGACCCCGCGAAAGGATTCCTCCTTTTTTTCGTCCTTATAATTCGTTTGCCATCCCGCGAAAAAGATACAGATCAAGATGACAAACAAAAGAAGAATTCTCGCGGAGACAAGACCAGCCCTTGGAAAGGAAGAGGTTCGTTCCAAACCGGGATATTGGATTCTCCAATTCGATACTTTATAAATAAGATATATTCGAATACTGGAATAGATGGACCAAAAAGCAAGAACCGTGTAAAATATATTCTTCAGATAAGAAGAGAACTCGTGACTCATACGTAATACCGGAACACAAACGATCGTAGAATCAAATCCATGAGAAGAACGGCCAGCGCTCGGTAGATCCAAAGCTCGTATTCGGTTTCTCGAACCTCTTTCGGTGGGGCGGCGAGCGGATCTTTTTCGAGCGAATCGATGGAAGTAAGAACTTCCTTCATTTCCTCCGGATCTTCGGCGCGGAAAAACTGCCCTCCCGTGTTTGCGGAAAGTTCTTGTAAGATTTCGAAATTGATCTCGTAAGAACTATCTTCCTTTCCGATTCCAATCGAATAGATTTTTGCCCCGATATGTTCGGCGAGATCAGTGGCCGTGACCGGATCGATTTTTCCCGTATTGGAAACCCCGTCCGTGATCAAAACGATCACCCTCGAACGAGCGTGAGACGCGCGTAGACGATACGTCGAGAGAATGATGGCGTCGCCGATCGCGGTCCCTTGCTCCGCCACGGTTTCCTCTTCGATCGTGCCCAGGATTTCGTTCAGTGATTCCCGATCGCCCGTAAGGGGTGCCTGTAAATAAGCCGCGCCCGCGAAGACGACAAGGCCGAGCCGGTCATTCTTCCGTTTTTCTATAAATCGTCGAAGGAGTTTTTTAGAAACACCCAATCTTGTTTCCGGAAGAAAGTCGCGACTCCTCGACATAGAACCGGAAACGTCGAGGGCGATCATAATGTCCACGCCCTCTTTTTCGTCCGGAAGAAAGGTCACCTTCTTTCCCGGGCCAGCGAGCGCGACGATCAAAAAGCTGATCGCAAGAGGACGAAGCAAAGGAAGAAGAACTCCGAATTTTTCCAGTTTGGAAAGTGAACTCTCTCTTCTTCCCGGAAGACGGGCTTCCATCCTGTGAAGATACATTTTATTTTTATAATATACTAAAGTCCAGATCCACACCGGAGCCAAAATTAAGAGCGCGTAAGGATATTCAAAATTCATGATCTATCCCAGGTTTCCTTCCAATGAGAGAATTTTTCTTCGGCGTCCTCTTTTGCGAGAAAGGCTTCGCCGGGTCTGAATTTTCTTTCGGTTAAGAATTTTCTCCAAGACTGAAGTTCCCTTTCTTCGAAAGGAAACTGATCGTATAAGAATTGAAAGAGTTCCGCTTCGGTGAAGGCAGACGTTTTCCTTCCGGAAAGGTTGGCCGCTTTTTCCCGAATATAACCCGATAAAAGTCTCGCAAATTCACGAGCAGAGATCGGTTCCTTTTTCAAAAGTTCTCTCAGACGAATTTCATACACTTCCATCCGTTCGAGCTGAGGTGTGGCCTGTATGATCGCGTCCATCGGAGAAGATTGTCTTGCATACAATCGATAAGCGTAGATTCCGAAGGTAAGAAGAATTCCGAAAAGAATTAGAAAGACGAGAAGTCTTCCCAGATACGATCCGGAAAAACTCAGAGGAGGAATGATATCGGATGGTCCCGTGTCCGTTTCGGAAAGAACGGATTCAACGATCACTTTTTTTTGGGAAGATTCCCGCTTTCCGTTTGAGAGAGTCCAGGAAACCGGGATCGGAAATTCTCCCGTGGCGTAATAAGAAATTTCGAGTGCGATTCTTGTGTCCTTTTTTTCGGAAAGAAGAACTTCGAACCAAGGGAGATCCGGAAGTCCTTCCGCAAAATGAATCCCGAGCTGAGGAGCGACGATCTCTTTGATTTCACCGGGAGCCCAATTGAGTTCGTAACGAACCCTTTGTGCGATCAGAACTTTTTCGGGAGAAAGGGTTTCGGCCGTTTCTCCGAACAAAGAAGAAGAATAAATTAGAATCCAAGAATATAAGAATATTTGAATTCCTCTTTTCATTTTGAAAAATACCGTACGACTTCCTTTGAATCCAATTCCGGCCCGGTCAGATCCAATAACGAACCCTGAAAAAAGGAGCGCAATGCCTTCGTCTCGTATTCCGGCGCGAGCGTTCTTGCGAATAGACCGCCGCCTCTTTCTTCCGGATCCCTCGTATAAAAAAAGGAAAGCATCGATTTCGGAGGTTCGAGTTCGATCGGATCCCGAAATCGGATCGCATGGAGAGAATAGAGTTTTTTTAGACTTGAATATTTTTTAAGAGTTCCGATTCCGATGAAGTCGCTTAACAAATAGACTTCCGCGTGTCTGTGGATTCGATTTTTTAAATATCGAAAAGGCAACAGAGGATCGGAAACTTTTTCTACCAATCCCTTCTTGGATATTTTTTGGAGGGTTGGAAGAAGTTCGTCTCGAGAACGGAGAAAGTCGGTCTCCCATTCCACACGATCGCTAAAAAGAAGAATCTTGACTCGATTCCCTTTCTGAACGTAGAGAAGGGAAAGAAGAGCCAAAACCTGAAAGGCATTTTCCGAACGCGAGAATTCTCCGGAGCCGAATTCCATAGAACTCGAGACATCGAAAAAGAGAATCGCCTGTCTTTCTTTTTCTTCGTAGAATTCTCTGACATAGAGTTCCCCAAAACGAGAAGTCACATTCCAGTCGATGAGACGAGTGTCGTCACCGAAACTATAGAGACGGACGTCCTTGAAGTCAAGGCCCCTTCCCCGTTTCGAACTCTCGGCGCTACCCGCCTTCTCCCGAAAAGAACGCGTTCTTCGACCTAGTTCCAGGCTCGAAAGAATGGATAAGAATTCTTTGCGAATCATAAGGATGTTTAAGGAACCGGAGTCGCCTCGACTACGGTATTGATCAGAGATTCTACGTTTAATTCTTCCGAAATCGCCTCAAAAGTAAGAAGAATTCTGTGTCTTAGTATTTCCACGAGAGAAACTTTGACGTCCTCGGGAATCACGTATGTCCTTCCGTTGAGAAGCGCATTCGCTTTAGAACTTTTTAATATACTCAAAGACGCTCTCGGAGACGCGCCGTGACGGATATAAGGAATGAGTTCCGGGATCGTTCTTTCTTCCGGTCTTGTATTTCGCACGAGTCGAACGATATAGGACTTGATCTTTTCTTCGATAAAAACATTGTCCAAGAGGGAGGAAAGTTTTAAGATCTCTTTCGAGGAGACGACTTTTTTGATCTTCGTATCCTCCGTATTGAGTCGTCCGTGTTGCTCGAGAATCCCGATCTCTTCCTCTAACGCGGGATAACCTACGTTGACCTTCATAAAAAATCGATCCATCTGCGCTTCGGGAAGAGGATAAGTTCCGTCTTGATCGATCGGATTTTGCGTTGCGATCACAAGAAACGGTCGATCCAGTTTGTATGTCTTATCTCCGATCGTAATCGTCTTCTCTTCCATACTTTCCAAAAGAGCGGATTGCACCTTTGCGGGAGCACGATTGATTTCATCCGCGAGGAGAACGCCTGTAAAGACCGGCCCCTTTCTGGTTTCAAACTCGGTCGTCTTCGGATTAAAAACTACGGTTCCCACAAGATCCGCGGGCAAGAGGTCGGGAGTGAATTGAATTCTTTTAAAATCCAAATCCAAGGCGGAGGCAAGAGATCGCGCGAGCAATGTTTTCGCCAACCCCGGCATCCCTTCTAAGAGGACGTGCCCTTGACACACAAGACAAACGAGAACGTTTCGAATCACCTCGTCCTGCCCCGTGATTTCCTTACTGAGTTCTTTTTTGATTGTTTCCAGAGTTACCCTGGCGAATTCGACGTCTTCTCCGGATAGAAGATCTTTTTCCATAATGTAAGAATCGGAAAATGTAGGATCTGCTTCAAGCGAATTCCCTCGATACGGTTCGAAGCGCCAAGAGAATGGTCGTCTTCTTTCTGATCTTATTCTCGGATTGAAATTCCGTTCTTTTGCTTGTTTTCGAAACCGGTTTTTTCTCTCTTATTGTTCTTTGTGAAAGCCGATCAAACCCAGGGAGATTTCGGAGAGGAAATCGAATCGAGAAAGTCAAGAAATTAGTATTCGCTTTGTCGGAGTTCCGACAATGGAATTTCGGAAAATCGTCCTTGCGAGAATTGTCCTTTTGTGATACAGGAAAATCCTCCGATTTTTTCCCGCCACCTCTCCTCCTCCGCCCAATCAGGGTGGGGCGCGCGACTTTCACGGAAAAGGCGTCGTGGCTCCGACGGATCTTTCTGGAGATTCAAGAACCTTGTCCAAATCGTACTTGCCGAATACGGGAAGAGCAAACTAACTTTCAATGCCAAAATCGGAACGCCGAAAAGGGTTCTCCGTTCGATTGATTTTTCGGAAGAGGACATTCTTTCGCCCTCTCTCATCCAGCCCAACTGCGTAGATCCTCACCTGATTCTTTTTTGGAGAAATCGGAATCGCGGCAAAGTTTTATTTCTTCGCTTCCCAGTTCCCGGAACTATTGTTTCCGCGATATGTTCCCGAGATGGAACGTCCTTCCAAAACTCCAATGTATTTTTGGGAAAAGGGAACGTTGCTTCCTATCTCCGAACATTTCGCTCCGGAACAAGATCTTACGAATTGAATTTGATTTCCTTTTATAAAAGGCGCTCCGACCGGTTCCCACTTTCCCTTTCCCCAATTGGAGAATTTTAGATTTCCATAGAGACGCCCATTCTTTCCTCCGAAAAGTTGAAGAACCCCTTTGTGCGGGCCGACCGTAAGTTGATACGTTCCGACGAAGAGTTTATCATTCGCAGAAAGTTCAGTGGACATCGTAGGATTTTCTTCGGCAAAGAATTCTATCTTTTCCACCGAATCCATCGCGATCTCTTGATCCGGATCCTTCAACCTCACCGTATTCTGATCCAAAAAAATAAGCGTTCCCTGCGTAAAAGAACCGTTATACGTCACCTTTGCAGATCGATGCATTCCCGATCCGCAGGTTCTCAAGAAAAAACCTAAAACGAAAAATAGAATGGCGGTGGGAATAAAAATCGTAAGATCTCGTTTCCAAAAAGAACGAGGATTGGTTTCAGTGCTCATACGATATTATCGGAGAATTCGAAAAAGCATTCAGGTCTGAAAACAAAAAAGCAGAAGTTTACCTCCTGCTTTTTCTTTGATTCTTAGATCCTTATTTTTCGATTTTTTAAAAACCGAAAGGTTCTTCCGAGAAAACGGATCCACGCACACACAAACCGTTTCAAAAAAATCCACCGAAATTCTACTCGAAAACGGACTTCAAGTCCGCTTCAATCTTTTTTCGACGCAACTCCTTTGTCGGAAGAACAAATACAGAGTAAAAAAGGGAGGACTATTTACAACCCTGCATTTCTCCCATTCTTTTGTTCTCGTTTCCGTTGATGTAATACGTCTTACCCGAACCCACAGACCAACAACCGTTCTTCTTGTTCGTTCCAGGCATGATCGGACCTTCCCCGAGTTTCGCTCCGCTTTCGTCGTATTCGATCGCTTTGGATTCGCTCAGGATCTCGAATTGTTTTGCCCCATTCTTATAATACGTAAACGGAATATCGGGTCTGTAACTCGCCTTCAGCTCGTTAGTCGCCTCGTCTATATTCATGATGGAAAATTGAAGTTTTCCTTTTCCGATCAGTTGTCCTTCCTTGTTGTATGCTTCCGCGGAGGACATCATAAACTCGTTCATCATCTCGCCTTTGTAAGCAGGATTTCCGTTGCTCCAGTTAAACTTCCAAACTCCCTTCCGAGTGTGTTCTCTCTGGCCTTCGGCAAAGACATTTCCATTTTTATAATATTCTTTCCAGTAACCGGAACGAAGCGCTTTTTTCTCTTTCGGATCTTTTTCCTTTTCATCCGCAGGCGCCGGTTTCGGTTTGTAACCGCCTTCCATCTGGATCGAACCGTTGTCGTAATATGTTTTCCAGATTCCTGTCTTCAAATCGTCTTTGTAAGAACCTTCACTCTGAACAGTTGTCCCGTCTTTGTGATAAGAAGTCTCCGGACCTTGTTTGATCCCGTTGGAATAAGTAGAAACTTTTTTCTTCGCTCCGTTCTGTCCTGGCTCGGCGTAATATTCCGTCCAAACTCCGTCCTTCTGGTCGTCTTTGTAAACTCCTTCTTCGTCCATCAGGCCTTCATTGTTTTTCTTCCAATAAGGGCCGTTTTTCTTATCCGCTTTGTAAACGGTGCTTTCAGTCTGAACTCCGTCTCTTTTGAGCTTCTTTTCTTCGCCTTCTTTTAAACCGGCGACATACGGAGTATCTCGAAGAACTTCTCCCGTTTCATACAACGTTTTCCAAGAACCTTCTCTTTTATCGTCTTTGTATTCTCCGGTGCGAATCAGGACGCTGATCTTCTTCTTGGTCGCGGAATCTTCCTTCTCTTGGTATTCTTTCCAAGCTCCATTCTTCTTAAACTTTTTGATCTGATCCGGTTTTAAACCGTCGAGTTGTTCCGGAGTACAAGGTTTGCCGGAACAATCCGTAACGACCGGACCTTCCGCTTTCATATTGAATGTATCTTTGTATTTTTCCACACGAATGTTTGGTGGAAGGATTTGAATTTCTTGATCCTTGCCTTTATTTTCCACGCCCGGAATCGTAGAGCAGGAAACGGCAAGAACGGCGAGCAGAGACAAACAGAATTGTTTCATGATATTCCTTATGAGTTTAAAAACTTCTCCCAAACGTTAAGGAGGTGAATCCAAAAGTCAAGAAATTCCGAAAAATTACTTCGGATCCAGGTAATAGTGGAGAAGAATAAAACGAATGAAGGGGCGATAACAATCCAAAGAAATATGACCGCTATCCGCAAACGTATTACAGGCGTAATAAGAATCCTTGCTCATGTCGACCAAAGGAATCCCCGCTTTTTCATGCATCGGCCTTACGATCTCAAACCAAGGTCCGGGAATATTCAATTCGTCTAAAACTTTTTCCATGGGAATGGAAGAACCGGGCTTTACGAACAAAGCCTTCCAGTGTTTTTCATTCAGCAAAGTAAGAATTTTCTGATAGAACTCATATTGCATTTCCGAAGGCGCGTAAGAAGGATAAATCCATCCCACCGTCTTTTTCGCGGATTCTTGAATCTTCCCGAAATCCCTTTCTACAAACGCACCCGCGGGAGAAATCGAATTCCCTTTGTCGTTCTTAAGGGTCGCGATCGTCATTGACTTCAGCATTTCTCCGATTTCAAAATTCTCATTCTTCAAACGTTTTATAACGTTACCGATATACGGTTTATTGTAACTTACTCCGAAAAGATAATTCCCGAAAAAATAGTTTACGTTTTCCTTTCCTAACGTCCAAGAATATTTAAGAATAAAAACCGGATCAAAGCTGTTTGCTAAATTCGATTTTTTGAATGTAGTACTGTTCTTATTGAATTGAAACGGATCGCTTTCGATCACCACGAGGTCCGGATGAACTCCTCCTTTCGCAAGCCCTTCCAAAAAATAGAGATAATAAGCGGGAGTTGTAACGGCGGAAGAAAGGTTGTAGATATCCCAATCCGGATAAAACGCCTCAAGATCGGAATTCTGAAAGTAGAGCATCCGGGAAGAGCCCATAAGAATCATGAGCTTTTTCTTTTTAGAGGAATCTTTCTCGTATTCCCCGCCGATCCCGTATTTGGAAACGATCTCTTTGAGAAGTTCTTTTTTGACGTCGTAGTAGATATATGTGAATTCTTGTTTTACGTAATCTCTTACGGAATCGAGGAAGAAAAGTTTATCGAAGAGAAAAATCGCGAAAAAAAGTAAGACTGGATACCAGAGGAAAGGCTTGGACTTCAAGAGATTCTCCAGAGAGAAGAATGTGTTAATATGAAAAGAGCCGGTGAAGACACCGGCTCAGATTCTTAGAGAAGCGGGTAGCTGTCAAATGAAATCAGGCAGTTACCATATCTTTCTGCGAGAACTGCTTTCGTTTCTTCTGAAGTTCAGCAAACCATTCTTCAGCGTGCTTATGATAAGCGACAAGACGTTTAACGAAGATCCTTCTTTCAGGCATAAGAACTCGCCTTGCTTCATGAATGATTTCCTCCACGATCTTTGCGTGAAACGTAAAGTGACTGGAGAAAAGATTGAAATAATCTCTTTCCGATGTTTCCCAGGGTCGAGAAGCAATATCAGAGAAATACTGTTCTAACTGTCCGATATCATGGTCAAAGTCTGATTCGTATGGAGAATTGACGACCGCTATGGTATCAGTGAGATCTGTGAGTGTTTGAAAGTAACTTTCTAAATCGGGTAGTTCCACAGGTAAAATCACCTTTCCTATAGGTTCCTTTTACCATCTTTTTTAGAGGCCTTGCCCGCTCAAGATTTTTTTAGGTATTCTCTCAAATGTTTTCCTTCTTCTTCCCATCCCTCAGAGGCCGCTTCGATCCAAACGTCGAACTTATCACCCATCGGATATCCGGAATTTGTTACGATGAGCTTGGAAGAATTCTCACCTAAGGATTGAAACTCGAGCTTTAATTCGATTTCCCCGGCAGGATGATCCTGCCAGTGCAATATCAATTCTTTTAAGGGAACTATCTTTTTATAAATCCCGTTTGTTGTAAGATCGCCTTCCATTCCAAGTCTCCAAGTCCACGCAAAATGTGCGCCTTCCTTCGGACGTCCCGTCACCTTGTCCGCCAACCAATGAATCAACTCTTCGTTAACGGTCACAGCGTTCCACACTCTCATCAGAGGATAGTCGAACTGAAATTCTTTTACAACACTTCTCGTTTCCATGCTTTCCTACTAGTGAAAATCTTTATAAAGTTTTTTGAATAGAGTTCTTTCTAAAAATGCCGGAGCGATATTCCGAAGCCATTTCAGGAAGAATCCGGAGCTGTCCATAATAACCAGCCTGGATTCCGGGTCTTCCACAGCGTTTAACATTCGCAAGGCGACTTCTTCCGGAGTTTTGATCTTCTTACTCGGATAAAAACCTTCGTTCAACGGTTTACCGTCTCCGTCCAATCCGCTTGCTCTCAGTTTGGTTTTCGTATATGGAGGACAAAAAATAATAAAAGAAAGTCCTTGTTCGGAGAGTTCGATTCTTGCCGCTTCCAAAGCGGCGTGGAGCGCGGACTTGGAAGAAGAATACGCGCTTCTTCCGGGAATTCCGTAGAGACCGCTGACGGTGGAAGTCGCAATCACCGTTCCCAGATTGAGTTTGATCTGCGGAAGTAATCTTTGTATAAGATAGATCGGTCCGAAAAAATTGATATCGAACGTTTTACGAAACGTCTCGATTCTCGTTCCGTCGAAACGAGAATGTGTGGTAACTCCTGCATTCGCAAAAAGAACGTCGACCCCTCTGTATTCTTTGGAGATTTTTTTGACGGCCTTATCGATATCCTTCTCCGAACTCAAATCGGTTTGGATATGGATCAAATCCGCGGCAAACGGATTCTTACGTTTTAAGAGTTCAGGTTGTGTTCTAGAAAGATTGATCAACTTACAGTCGATCTTAGAAAGAGTGGAAAGAATCGCTTCTCCAATCCCGGATGAACCCCCGGTCACAACGATGGTCTTGCCTTTCCAATAATCCGGATTCATTCCAGAGCATTTTGTCCGCGAGAAGAAGGGGTTCAAGGATTTTTTCAAGGAGAAAAGGGAAGAATCCGTTCCGCCGAAACAGGATACAATGCCCTGTATGTTCTATCCATTGAAGAAATGCGAAAGAATGTTTCTCTAAGGAAATTCCGTTAAAAAAAAATGAAGAAGAATCCATGCAAATGTTTTCCCGAAAAACGTTATAGAATTGAGTTTTTACAAAACAAAAACGTGTTTCAAAATAGAACGTTAGATATTTTATCTTTTCCCTTATTTTTTTCGTCTTCTCCTTTAGGTTTTGTAAAGAAGATTCCCCGGCGGATAAAAATCAAATCTAGGATATTACCGATAAGAACGGGCCGGATTTCGAAATGAAGAAGACTTGGATTGCGTTTGCAAACTCAGCCGAACAAAACGACCTTGTCGCGTTAAAAATCCTTTGCACAAAATGGTCTCAAAGCATCGACTGATTTGTCAGAGAAGAAGAATCATCAAAGAAAGATTTCTGGATTTGAACCTGCTTCTTTGGTATAAAAAGAATAACTCCGATTCGTACGAGCTCGATCTTTCCTCGATACCCATCAATCCATTTTTTCAGAAGAATCATTCAAACGTCTTTGACGAAGAAACAAAAAAGCTCTCAAAGATCCCAAACGATACGGCTCATCGTAGAGAGAAAAATCAAGAGCCAGAAATCGGCCACGTATCTTTTCGATGGAAAAACAACCAAACAACTCCGAAGCCTTCATCCATAAGGTTGTCTATATCTTAAAAAACTGTAGGAACAACGACACTTTTCCGTAAAAGCCGCGCGCCCCACCCTGATCTTGGGTGGAGGGGCGCGGTGGCGGGAAATTTCCGGAAATTTTCCTATATCACAGAATCCTAATTTTGCAAGAAAATATTGCCTTGTAGGAACTCCTAAATATTTCCTTTCCAATAGTAATTCCTCTCGCCTTGTTAAGCAAGGTTTTGATCAAACAAATTCGAAATTAAGAAGGCCGATTGGAAAACGAATCGAATTTGATAAACGAATTCCTCTCCCGAAAGCCGTTCAAGAGAAAAATCCATCGAAGTTTCGGAAACGACAGAGATACACTTCGTTGCTTATGCAGAATTTAAGAAAAGTCGATCTTAATCTTCATCGGACCTATTCCGCGTGAGACTGAAAATTTACAACTTTCCATTCTCCGCTTCGATTGAGACGAAGAGAAATTCGAAACGGGATCCCGCACGGATCGTATTCGACGTGGAGCGGATCGACTTCGACGGAACTTCGGTTCCAGAATCTACGAAACCGATTTCCATACGATTGTTTTGGATAAGAATCGCTGATCGAAAGATCACAATCCGTTAGTCGTCCTTGTCCCAACTCTTTGCCGACCTTCTTTTGAAATCTTTCAAAAGAAGTCCCCACGATCGCATTTTCATTGGTAAGGGTGTAAGCCTCTTCCAGTCGGTTTGTGGCCAACGATTTCAGAAAACGATCGGAAACGCTCCTCCCATCTTTCGGGATGTATTCTACATTCTTCAAAAAATAAAAAGACGCCAAAAGAAAACAGAGAAAGAAAAAACCGATCGCAACCAAATGCCTAATTTTCATTCGAAACCAATCCAAATTTTTCTCGGAACCTTTCCAAGAAACGGAGTTCTTTTTTTGAAATCGTTTTCCTTTTGCCGAAAGAAAACCGCATAACGTGGAAATCCGATTCCTTTGCGGATCGGAGTTTTGCGCCTCGAGATCGTTCTCGAAAATCGATTCTTTAAGAATTTTCTAGTCCTTGTCCGCGCTGACCTCGTCTTGGATCACTCTCGCTTCCGCGCTGAATGCGATGTAAGACCAAACCCAAGTGATCAAAATCGTGATCTTATTCTTAAATCCAACCTGATAGAACAAGTGAACGAAAAGCCAAGCGAGCCATCCAAAGAAACCTTTCATCTTGAGAAACCCGATTTCCGCCACCGCGTCCGTCCTTCCGATCGTCGCCATGGAACCTTTATCGATATAGTGAAACAGTTTCCTTTTTTTATTCTTTAGATCGTTCTTGATCAAGGCCGCGACGTATCTTCCTTGTTGCATCGCTACGGGAGAAACTCCGGGAAGAGGACGCTCCAAACCTTTCGTATAATTGGCAATATCTCCTATGACAAAAACTTCCGGATGGCCTTCTATATTGCAAAACTCGTCTACCATCACTCTTCCGGAACGATCTAAAGGAGCGCCTAACGTAGCCGCAATCGCATTCGCCTGAACTCCCGCCGCCCAAATCACCGTCTCGGAATGGATCGTCTTTCCTTCCAGATGCACTCCCTTCTCATCGATGTTCACGACTCTCGTCCCGGTCAGCACTTCCACTCCTCTTTTCTCCAATCTTCGTTTCGCAAATTCTCCAAGGGAAGGTGAAAACGCCATCAGGAGTCGCGGAGACGCCTCGATCAGAGTGATCTTGGAAAGCGCCGGGTCGATCGTATGAAATTCGTCCCGTATGATTTGGTGGGAAAGCTCTGCGATGGAACCCGCGAGTTCCACTCCGGTCGGACCTCCTCCGATGATAACATAGTTCAAAAGTGACTTTGCGATCTCCGGATCTCCCGAAAGTTCCGCTTTTTCAAAGGAGATCAAAAGTTTATGACGGATTTTCAAGGCATCCTTCAGATTTTTAAGTCCGATCGTATGTTGCGCCCACTGATCGTTTCCGAAATAACTGGATCTAGCCCCCGCAGATAATATTAGATAATCATAATTTGTTGAAGTGTTTTGATAATAGACGGTCTTATTCGAAATATCGATCTTAGTCGCCTCTCCGAGAACTACGGTGACATTCTTGCTTTCCCCCACAAGAGAACGAGTCGGAATCGCGATATCCGCGGGACTCAGAACAGCCGTTGCAACCTGGTAGAGAAGCGGTTGAAAGAGGTGATGATTTTTTTTATCGATGACCGTGATGTCAAGGTCCGAGTTTTGAGAGAGTTTTTTAACGGCCTGAAGACCGCCGAACCCCGCGCCGATGATGACTACTTTCTTCTTTCCGGATTTACTCATAGAGAGATTTTTTCCTCCCGGATATTAGGCTTTCAGATCCAGTTTTTTTGAGAGGAGGAATTCCAGAAAGTCTTCTGCGGTTTCCGAGACAATATTTTGCACCTCGTCGAAGTCCTTTAGAGTTCCATAAAACGGATCCGGAACTTCCGAATCTTTTTTGGAGTCTTTTTGGAAGAATCGAAATAGTTGTACTTTTTTTCTTTCTTCTTCCGTGGATGCAAAGTAGAGGATATCTTTCTGATTCGACTTATCCATCGCGAGAATATGATCGAATTCTTGAAAGTCCTCCTTTCGGAATTGACGAGCCCTGTGAGTGAGTTCGATCCCACGTTTACGCGCGGCTTGCCTCGTTCTCGGATCGGGAAGTTCTCCGAGATGAAAGCGGGACGTTCCGCAAGAATCCACGAAGAAGGCGGATTCTAAATTCTTCTTCTGAATCAAATCTAAGAATGCGCCTTCCGCCGCGGGAGAACGGCAGATATTTCCGAGACAGACGAACAAAACCCGGATCGGATTTCCGTTTTGTGCGCCCGTCCTTTCAAGAGGTAAATTTATTTCGGGTTGATCTTCGACCATAAAAACTCTGGCATATTTCTCATCAGGGAACCGATGAATGCCCAAGGGAACCAAGGAACTGTAGCCGATAAAACTTTGTTTTCAATTCTTTTATAAATTTTTTGTGCACCCTTCTCGACCGGGACTACAAACGGTCGTGACTTCATCTGATTGTTGATCGGAGTATCGATAAAACCGGGATGAATCACCGTTACGAGAATTCCATAACGACTTACTTCTCCTCTCAACGCTTCCAAATAGGTGGAAAGCCCTGCCTTCGAAGAAGAATAACTCGCAGAACCCGGAAGCCCACGAAAGGAAGCGACGGAAGAAATTCCAACGATCTGACCCGATTTTTGTTTTTGAAAGGTCGGAAGGACGGCCTCCACGCCTGCCATCGCCCCGATTAAATTGGTCTCGATCACTTTTCGATCCGCCTCAAAACTCCTTCCGCCAAACGAAGAACTGGTGGAAATCCCCGCATTGAGAATGATCAGATCCAGTCCGCCCAACTCCTTCACGAGTTTCGGAATCACTTTGAAATTTTGTTCGTAATCCGCCACATCCAAAGTTGCGAATACGATCTTCCCTTTTGCACCCTTTGTCTTTACATCATCGGCGATCTTTTTGAGAGAATCCTTTCTTCTTGCGGTCAACGCTACGTTAGCTCCAGCCTCGGCATAGAGCCTGGCTAATTCTTTTCCGATTCCCGAACTCGCTCCGGTGATGAGAACATTTTTCATAGAAACAACTTCCTGTTATCTTATAACTCGCTTCAAACATTAATTTCCGAGAAGATTCGCTTTATTTAGTTTACCTGCGAAACCTTGAAACGATAAATTTGTAAAAAGGCCTTTTTGGGCCAAGTGCGAAAAAGAAGGGTGGTGAGGTGCATGGACCGGAACCAGCAAGATGAAATTACCAGACTCAAAAGTTTAGTGGAACTCTACGAAAGAATTTCCAGGTTGAGCGAAAGCGAACTCTTAGAAGCGGAAAAAACTCTCGAAGCACAAGAAAACACGGCAGGAATGGCGAGGCTTGAACTCATCAAAATGAACGAACAACTCAAAGCCATCCGTAACATCGGTCCCGACCTCAAGACAAAAGTAATTTCTCTCCTTCACGATCACGAGTCCGGCTTGGCTGAATTCAAAACCAGAATCACGGAACTTGCCGTAAATAACCCGTTTTTTTATTCCGACTTTTTTAGAATCATCTCTCATCTCGAAATTCAAGAACCGGAAGCGAGAGAACTCTGGGAAGAAATTTATAAACACGGTGAAAATATGAGCGCTTCTTTGGGAAGAAGCGTAAACTTCATCGTTTCCATGCTCGATTACGTCTTTAGTAAAAATAGAATCATAGAAAATCCTAAAATCGTGGAGTTGTATTCTTTTGAAGAAATCATTCTCAACACGGTCATAGACGAAACGAGCGGAATCTATAACCGAAGATATTTCAACATCATACTCAACAAAGAGATCAACCGAAGTTCGCGTTATCGAAGGGATTTTTGTCTTTTGATATTGGATGTGGATAACTTTAAGATCATCAACGATACATACGGACACGGATTCGGAGACGATATTCTTCGATTGATCGCAGGAACCATGCTCTTCTCCTTTCGACAAGAAGACATCTGTTGCAGAATCGGCGGAGAAGAATTCGCGGTCATCCTTCCGGAAACGCCGAAAGAAAGCGCTCTCGTCGCCGCGAATCGTTTTCGAAACTATCTCTTAGAAGCATCAATGAGTCAGTATGGTTTGGCGGTCACTGTTTCCGGAGGAATCTGCCGATTCGGAGAAGATGGAAAGGATACGAACGAACTTTTTAAGAACGCGGACGCGGCCCTTTACAAAGCGAAAAAATTAGGGAAGGATAGGATTCTCATCCATTCTCCCGAACTCTAAACTCATTCGGTAGAATTTCCGAATTCCAATTCTCCAGAAGCGTATTCATCCAATTTGGAAATTAAGATCGCGTTTGTGTTCGCGAGGCGATCCGCAAGAATTCGCACCATCTTCGCGGAAAAATCGGGATTATTGACTAAAAATCTTTCGAGTTGTTGTTTACTTTCGATCACAGCCAGCTCGCAATCCACAATCGCTTTCGCAGTTGCGGTTCTCGGCAAAGAACGAAAAAGAGCCATCTCGCCGAAAAAATCACCTTTTTTCATGATCGCAAGACGCTGTACTACGTTTTTACGCGTAAAAAAAACTTCGACGGATCCGTTGAGAATCACGTACATCGCGTTATTCAGTTCGCCTTCGCGAAAGATAATTCCGCCAGCAGGAATCTGCACCTTGTTCATTTTTTAAACCGACCTAACAAATTAGATTCTTTACCAAAAACTTGCATATTGACAGATGAATATAATATTCACCCTGGAAAAAGTACACTCTTTTTATGAATTTACATCTTCAACTTTATATGGATCTGTTCGGCCTGATCCTCTTGTTCGCTTTCTTCTTTTTATCCGATCGATCGTCTCAAATTCTTCTTTCTTCCCCAGAAAAAGATAAAGTCGGCGGAGGAAGAAGTGAATCCATCGATTTTATCCGAGGTCTCGCGATCACAGGAATCGTTTTTATCCACGTAAATTCTTACTTTCAATACTTCGGACCGGCACAAAGCGCTTCGATCGTAACTCTATCCTTTTCAAATATAGCAAGATTTAGCGTTCCGGCATTCATCCTTTCTTCCGGAATCTTTTTGAAATATACAAACTTTAGAGACTACTGGAAATCGAAGATCCTTTCACTCATTCTTCCTTATTTCTTCGCAAGTCTCCTCGCGGCGTACGTGAAACTCGGGACATTCCCAGAGTTGGAGCCGTTTCTTACTGGTTTGTTACTCGGGACGTGGTGCACTCCCTATTATTTCGTCCCGCTCCTATTTTCATTTTATCTAATATTTCCGCTTTTTTCGAAAATTCAGGCGAAATTTAACACGAACAAGGCGATTTTTTCGATTCTCCTTCTAAGTCTGATTGTGAACCTGTTCTCCAATCATATCTTTTTTCTATTTCCGGAGGGAATCCTTCGAACGATAGAACCCATTTTGTTTACCGGGTTCGTGTTCTTTTTCACCTTTGGAATGTTAGCGGGAAAGTGGTTTAGACAACCGGAGAGTTTTTTGACTCTTTCGGAAGAGAAATCGACCGCCCTCCCCTACTCATTAAAGACGATTCTCTGGATCGGAATTTCGATCTACTTGGTGGGAATGATACTCGCAGGGATCTTTTGGAAATTCGACTCCTCGAACCATCTGCTCTTTTATCCTCTTGGAATGTTTCTTCTTCTGTTTTTCTGGTCACAGAAAGCCCAAGATCAGAAGAGACATAAAACCTTGATCCGGTGTTTTGCTTTCATCGGTAAGAATAGTATGGGAATTTTTCTCTTACATCCGATTCTGATTCATCTGATGCACGCCATCAATCCTTTCCATTGGGGAATCGCGGTTTCCTGGTTATTGATCCTGATTACAGGATTGATCAATGTTCTTCTTCCTCTTTTGGTATGGCTCGTCGTAAATCGAACCTTAGAGCTTTTGACAAAATCGATTTTGCCTAAATCCAAAACGTAAATCGGAAGAATTACATTCCGTTTGAGAATTCTTTTTTAACCGTTAGCCCTGACCCACGAACGGACCTCAGGGCCTCGCCGTAACTTACAAGTATTTTTAAGGCAAAGTCGATCCTTTCACGAATATAAGAATCTTCTTGGCTAACCGATTCTGGTCCGTTCAAAACCTTTTCGGCGTCCCTTACGATGATATGCTCCGGGATATAACACACTTTTGTGTTTTTATAACTACTCATCCTGAGTTCCGCGACCGGATAACTTCCGCCCCGCCCCGAAGAAACTGCTCCGATCAAAACGGGTTTATGCCCTAAGATCTTATTGTTGCAGTAGAGTAAGAAATTCTTTAATCCGGGAGAAGCCATTCCCGCATACTCCGGCGTCACGAACACGAGCGCGTCTGCTTGGTCCAACTCGGATTCGATCGGTTTCCAAATCGTATCCCATTCCGAACCGCCGTCCCAAAACGAATCATCCCAAATCGGAAGCCTATGATTTCCCAAATCCAACGACCAAACCTGGTGACCGAAAGAAACAAGACGAGTTTTCATCCAGTCCGCGACTTTGGCTGACTGTGATATTTTTCTGTGGGACGCCGATATGATGGCAAGCTTCATGTTTTCTCCGATCTCAAAAACGTTACGGTTTAATTTTTTAAAACTGGTTCATCTGCTTAAGAGCAGTTCCAAAAATTCCGAAACGAAAAATTACTTAATTATAACCTTAGAATCGTTTTCGAGATCGGCTTCAAGCCATTTTCAGAAGTCGGGTTTAGACAAAACGGAAAGAGCATGGTCCTTCCTTAGGATGGGTTTATTTTTTTTGCGAAAAATAATCAGTCCTTGAGGCCGTATTTCTTTTTTAGAGAGGAGAGCTCTTTTAAGAATTTTTCCCTTTGCTGAGATGTCAGCTTTCCCAGTTGTAAAACTATTTTTGCGGGGGTCGTCTTCCGGGGTGAAATCATTTCACCCCCTCTGCCTTCTTTCTGTTTGAGGAGGTCCTCCAAATTTTTAACGGAGGCGTCTTTTCCCGATTTTATAAGATCGGCTACCGACTTTTGATCCAGACGCGCAATCGAACTGAGTTGTTTTACGTATCTTTCCGTAAAACCTAAAACCTTAGAAACTTCCTCCGCGGTCTTTCTTTTTTCCTTTCGTAAATACTGGATCGCACGCCCAACTTCCCAGGGATTGAGGCTTTTTCTCTTTTCGTTTTCCGCCAGCGCCATTTCAAAACATTTATCTTCGGAAGCGGAAGTCTCAATTGCAGGGATCGCGTTCCATTTAAGAACTTTCGCCGCTTGATACCTTCTTTCTCCGGCGACGATTTGATATTTTTTTCCGGATTTTCTAACAACGATCGGCTCAATTAATCCGAGACGTTTCATAGACTCGACGAGGTCCGAAACCTCTTCTTTCCCGAAAACCCTCGGCTGGACCGGGTTCGGTATTATATCCGAAAGTTGGATTTCTGTTTTAGAAGATTCTTTTTCACCGAAGGCGGTGAGAAGATCCATTCCTGCAAAGTCAGATCGTTTAGCCATTGGAAATCCTCTCAATCAATTCGTCCGCAAGGGAGAAAAACATCTGCATCGCCTTGCCGTCATATTCTCCCAGGAGTTTCTTCTTCGCCTGAGCCTGAGGAATCGACTCTCTTCTATAAATCACGGTTTCAAAAACTCCGAAATACTTCCGAATCGCGTCGGCGAGACCGGCGAGCGCCCTTGCGTCCTCATACTGATTTAGAACAGCGCCCAAAAGGTTGAGGGACGGATTCGCTTTTTTTTTGATTTTCAAAATGGTAGAATGAAGATCCTTCAAACCTTGAACACTAAAAGCCCTTGTCTGAATCGGGATCAAAACGTGGTCCGCCGCGATCAAAGCGTTTTCAAGAATCAACCCAAGAGACGGCGGGCAATCGATGATGATATATTTATAACTGGAACGGACCGGCTTCAGGGCGTCTTTTAAAAGTTCGAAGTCATCCCTTTCATACGGGGTCGTAAAGTTTGCAAGATGTATCGAAGAAGGAAGAAGATCCAAGCCGTCTTTTAGTTTTACGATAAGGTCCTCAACCGCAACGGGTTCTTCACCTCTGTAGCCGAGCGCGTGAAAAACGGATTTTTCGACGGACCCAAAAAACAATTGTGTGATATTCGCCTGCGCATCCCAGTCCACAAGAAGAACGGGAGCGTTTTTAGAAAGGGCTTCCGCGAGGCAAACCGAAACGGTCGTTTTCCCTTCTCCTCCCTTCTGATTGGAAACCGCGATGATTACGGATTCGTAAACGGCCTGATCCGACTTCTGAAAGTATTTTTCGATCACTTCCCGGTCATACTTTCCTTTCCCGGAAGTTGGGATTTTCCATTCCTTTACTTTCGATAAAAACTCTTCTTCCGAAGAGATATCATACTCGTCTAAAACCTGGCGTGTTGTAAGGACTTTGGAACTCATAGAGATGGCGCTCGAGATCAGAATCGCTCGAACTATAGCGCTTTGTCAAATCAATACTATGTCTCATAGATTTACAACGCCTAAAAAACTGAATTGCGTGAGTAGGGTAGGGCGGTTATTCTGCCTTGATTCCCGGATCCAACCGACAAGGGGTGAAATGGTTTCACCCCAAAGCGATCGATTCATACTCGTTAAAAATAGATTTATGAATATAAAAAAACATTCGTTTAGAACATTCTTCTTAATTGCAATTATCCAGATCTTCCTTCCAACATTTCTTTTTGCTGAGAACGAAACAAATACCGAAGTACAACCTCCGAGGATCATTCAAGAAAAAGAAAAACCGTTGGCCGAAGAGGAATCATTGTTTCGAAAGATCATCAAACAATCCTCGTTTACTCTGATCGCGGGTAGAAACGGAGGGGACAATATTTTTGAAACAGGCACCAAATACGCGAATCTATCGGGACTAAAAGGCGGATCCAGAATCACGTATCAAAGGGACTTCAACTACGCGGGTCTGGGGTTCACTCTTCGTTGGAAAAAATGGGAGGCCAATTACGGGGGAAGAACCACAGGCTGGTACGTAAACGCGGGCGAGGGGAGAGACGAAGACTTCTTCTTAGGGGATCCCACGATCGAACGTGGAACAAAAATTTCAACGCGAGAATTCTCATACTACGACACACCTTATACGTTTATAGGCTCGAGAAATTTCGCTGACGGAAAGGGAAGACTTTCCATGAAACAGGATCGCCACTCCTTAATCCTAAGAAGGTATTTCGGAGACTCCGATCCCGACGCGAGAAAGGAAGGAAAAGGACTTTTTCTCACCGGCGGATTTCAATATACTTTTATGAAATACGTTCTCTACGACGTTTTTCAATTCTTTGATTCCAATCCGGTTTTTTTAAATCGAATCGGACTCGGACTGAGTCTTTCGTATTCCACTTATGAATTCCCTTTGGGTCTCGGATATCGTTACTCAAACAACGGCTGGTTCCTGGAAACATCCTTTTCCGGAGTTTTTTGGACGGGTCATTTTCGGGACTTCCATTATCAACGTGCTCTCAACTTCATTGGGGACGTCTCCGGCTTCGGGCTCGATTTCAATTTGAGCGCTGGGAGACTTTTCGGAAACTATTTGATCTTTCTTAAACTCAACGAACATAGACTTTTTGGGGACGGCCATTTTGTGACGAAAGGGGGTCTAAGCTACAACGACATTCTTTCCCAAAATCTTGGTCAGTATAAGAATTATATGAATCTCAAAGAATGGAATGTCGAACTTGCCATCACTGGCTATTTGTATTAATAAAAACTGGAAACTGGATTGAAAAATAAAATTCTTCTCATCAACTTAGGCGGACCACGCAACACTTCCGAAATCGAAAAGTTTCTCATCGACCTATTCGAAGATCCGCTGGTGTTCGACCTTCCACTACCTGAATTTCTAAGAATCAGACTCGCGAGATGGATCGCGGTAAAACGAGCTCCAAAGGTCGCGGTAACGTATGAATCAATGGGTTTTGGAGGCGGCTCTCCGATCGTATCGGAAACCGAAAAACAGGCGAAAGAAATTGCAAAAGCCCTGGTAAAACTGACCGGAGAAGAATGGGAAGGAGAAGTAACGATGGCCTGCGGATATCCGGATATCCGAGAACTGGACAAACAAACTCTCTCCCCTTCTAAAAACAATATTCTTCTCCCCTTGTTTCCTCATTTTTCAAGATCAACCGTCTTGAGCACGGCAAAGCTCATCGAGAAGACAACCGAAACGTGTCCCGTGGGTTTTGAAGGATGGGTTCCCCCGTTTCATTCTTCCCCTCTTTATTTGGAATCGGTCCGAGATCTCATTTTAGAATTTTTTCAAGGAAAGCTGGATAAGAATCTATTCTTACATTCGGATTCGTTTCAAGAAGTGGCAAACTGGCAAAACGTGGACCTTATCTTTAGCGCTCACGGAATTCCTCTTCGTTTGATTCAGAAGGGAGATAAATACCGAGAAGAAATCGAAACGAACGTAAGAAACCTAACGACTTTGTTACGAGAAAAGGGATTTATAGGAGAATGCCATATCTCTTTTCAGAGTAGGGTAGGGCCTTCGAAATGGACCGAGCCGAATACGATTACAAAGCTGGAAGAACTCGGCAAAAAAGGAATCAAACGAGTTGCTGTCTATCCGATCAGCTTTGTGAGCGATCACCTGGAAACTCTCGAAGAAATCGGAGAACAACTCAAAGAGATCGCACACAAAAACGGCATTTCGGATTATTACCGAATCCCGGCGCCGGGAATCTATCCGAAGTTTATTGAAGCGATGGCGAAGATTAGTTTAGAATCGACACGAGAAGTCAAAAAAGAATGTCTTTGTAAAACTTTAGGCGGATTCAAACCGAACATCAAAACAAAGGAATGTATTCTTTCCTCTGCGAATGCCGTAGATCGATAACTTAGTCCATTTGAAACCTTTGGAAATTTACGGTGATACTGTGAACGTGAAGTTCTATGGACGTTTTTGGTTCATGGAACTCATCTTTTGATACGCTCCATCTCCATCGCTCAAATCCAACCAGAATCATCCTGCGGTTATTGGAATATATTGATTCGAATGGTTTCCGTGCCTTTTGTTTTTGTTTGGCTCAAGAGAAACAAAAACAACCCGTCGTTTCCAAACTGATACGATAGGTCAGAATTCTAACTGCCTTCTATTGAATCATCAAAGCATATATAGCCCAGAAATTCTTGAGCTTGGCCGAAAACAGATAAATCTGCAAGAAAGCTCGAACTCATTCCGGATTGTGGAAATTTTGAAACGAGTTCGTTCTCACTCAAAAAATATTACGTTCTTATAGATATCTGAGTCGATCGTCAATTCCCACTCACGAGCAAGATGTCGCTCAAAGCCTTTCCAAGTATTTTCAAGATTCAAATCAGAGAAATAATCCCACACCTTTGGCTTTAATAAAAAATATTTCAATACTCCCCTTGCTAAGACCTCCAATTCGAAAGTAAGTTTTTGAAATTCGCCTTCGGTAAAACCTTCAAACCCCCGAAATGGATGGTGCATATGTTCAATGCTGGAGCGTAGGGAATACACTTTCTGCAATCTAGTCTTATCAGGAAATTTTGTAAGCTCAAAAAACCCGTTTGGCGAATTCTTTTTTGCCTTCTCCCGGCATAAGATAAATAAATGCCTCTAACGTCCTCACAAAAGAATGGAATCGATCTTCATAATGATAGGATGCGATTCCTTTCTCAAAAGCGCGGATCCCTCTGGCAATTCGGCCAAAAGAATCAATGTTTTCGTAAAGCGCAGACAATGAGTTCGAAATCTCATATACCGTTCTTATCGATTCTTTCGTGATTGCGTTCTTCGGAGAGACCAAAGAAATCGGCTTGTTTATTTCGGAAATCGTTTGTAATGTCACAGAATCCTTTTCATATTCTCCCGTAAGGACAAACGGTCTATGAGTGGGTTCGTTAAAGAAAATATCGTTGATTCGTAATGAAGAATCAATACGAAGAATCTGATCCGATAAAGACCGATTTTCATCTCCGATTTCATCCGGTCCCATTGCATCCCTAAAAATAAAGATAAACAAATTGGAATCTTTCATTTTATCCGCATTGATTTTCCCTAACCATTTCTCCCAAGTTGAATCCAATAAATCGCCGAGATTCGGCTTACAATAAAAATTATCATTCACCGTAAAATCAGCCTCCGCGAGTTCGGAGTCTATTTTCGTATTCAGGTTTATTGCGGCAAATTTTCTCATTGTTCAACGGACGTGCCGTTCATCGTCCTGACCAATCAAGCACGCATAACGTTCCAAGCGCGTTCCAAAATGGAGCTGAGCCCGATTCCGTATCTAAAGTTTCCTTCCACATAAACCCCGTCCGGAAGACTTCGATCCAATTCCTTGTTAAATTCAAGAAGAGCGGAATCGTAGACTGGAAGAGCCGATTTCCAAATTGTTACGTAGTGATTGATCGGTTCGTCCTTCTGCGAGGAGATCTTATTTCGGTCCGCTTCCAGGATGGAAACGATTTCACTTTCTTTTAGTTTTGAAATTTCGGTGTCCAGCGCGCCTCCGAAAATAAAAGTCTCGGAGTAGACTCCATTCGAAACCCTGCCGGGAAATATCGATGAATTCAAGAGAACACCTCGTGCCCGAAAACCGGAACCGGGAGGAAAAAGGATTCCGAACCCAGTTTTTTGACCCAGGAGCGGTGTCTTTCCGAATCGAGTCGCTGTGACAACTCCTAAAGTTCTACAAACCTTTTCATATCTTTTAAAAACTCGATCACTGGAAGCGAGGATTTTCAAAGTCGATTCTAAACCGCAGGCGATGGTGATTTTCGCTTTCGGATATTTTTTTCTAAGGGCGAGCAAGGAAGGAGCTTCTTCCGAATAGACAAACTTACTATTGGAAGCGGATTTCACCTTAGCTTCCATTGCGCTTAACAATTCACCGAGGCCGCCTCGAAAACTTACGGTTCCTCTGCGTTGTTTCGGCACTTTCGGCTCCGACTTTCTATTCTCCATCGTCTTCTTTAGATTCTTCCAGAGAGGCTCGTTCGAATGAACAAATCTTCCTAAAACGAGTTCCGCGGACATGTTTTTCAAATCTCCCGCATAGACGCCGGAAAGACCCGGTTCGATCACGCTCTTTACTGCGTCCTCCCCTAAAACTCTCAATCCCCAGTGATAGACGGATTCATCCCTTTGAAAGCCGGACGGAATTCTAAACAATCCGTATAACGCACGTAAGGCGCCCATAAAAGAAAGCGGGATTCTTTTGGGAACTCCGTCCTTCCAGATAAATCTCTTTTTGGAAATTTTTTGCGTAGGAATGATTTCTAAACCGAGAATCGTAGCCAATTCTTCCAAACGAAACGAGTTTAGAATTCCGTTCGCCGCAGTCTCTACGAGACCAAACGGGGTTTGAACGGATTGAATCAAACCTCCGAAGCGGTTTCTTTTTTCATAGATAAGAACAGATTCCCCTCTCTGGACGGAAAGGGTTGCGTGAAGTAGTCCGGTAAACCCGGCTCCAATGACGATATGATCCGGTTGTTGCGATGCCACGGATCGATTTTTATAAGAATCCGGAGATTGTAAATCAGCAATCTTCCTGTTTTAACGAAACTTTACGTATGATCCCTACCTTCGAATATCGAAGGGAGATTCAATCTTTAGAATCGACTTAAAAACTATATCTATAACCGAAAGTGTATTTGGATTCCCAGGAAGCGGACGAAGTTCCGCCGACCGTGGAGCCGGAGTTCGCCATCGGATTAAAATCAAACAGCAAACCTTTGCTCGAACCGTCCGAAATCCCCACTGTGGAAGAAACCGCGCCTCCGAAAATAAAAGCGTCCGCTAAGTTGATCAGATAAATCCCTGCTAATACACCGATGCTCGCCTGTAAATTCTTATACGCCTTATCTACCGCTTCTCTTTTGTTCTGATATTCATTGCTGGAAGTTTCGTTATAAACGTAAAGCGCCAACGGATCCGTTATCACGGGCGGAAGCGTCGGATTCGGAATACCTAATACGGATAAGGTGATCGCGTCCTTTGAATACGGATTTCCGTAACTTTCATATTCTTTTCTTGCGACGTGGTATTTTCGATTATTCTCATATACCGCATAACCGGCGGCCAAAAAGAGAGTAGGGTAGATAATCGCGGCAAATTTTCTTCCACTTGCCCATTGTCCCCAACCGGGAAGCGCCGCAGATCGTCCGAGTGCGCCTGCTCTCGATACGGAAGGTTTCGGAGGAGGTGTTGGAGCAACAGGTTGTTGATTTTTTTCCGCGGCCTCTTTTTCTTTACGAAGACGTTCTTCCTCTTCCTGTTGCTTTTTGAGATCTAAGTTTCTTTGTTTGGTTAGTTTCTCTTCTTCCAGTCTTTTGATCTCGGCGTCTCGGATTCTTTCTTCCTCTTCTTCGTCGATATCCTTATAGATCACTTTTAAAATTTCTTTTTTAGAGACGACTCGTTTCCCTTCCTTTGTCTGAAGAGTGATCGTCTTTTGATTTTGTGTGACGACCTTGCCGCGAAACGATCCTCCCTCGTGCAAGAGGACTGTTTCCGCAAAAAGCGATAACGGCAAAAGGAAGAATAGGCTGAGGAATAAAAATAGTTTTCTTAATAATTGCATCTAAACGGGCCTTCCCCGATCGAAACCGACTCGAACTTCAATAGGTACGAGTCGTCCTTCCTTATCAATAATTTATTGGACGACTTTTTGACTGAAATTCGAGCGATTCTTAGATGGCGCGTGAAAAAACCCTAGATTCAGGACTTTTTCGACGAAGTCGAAGATCCAGCCCCGTGCACGCGTTTCTAAGAAAAGGCCAACCCCTTTCCGTCAATGACAGGAGATTCCCCTCCCATCTAATAAGAGTATCGTCTTCCATCGAAGTCAAATAGAGTCGCACATCCTGCAAAATTTGATCCGGCACTCGAACCTTCCCGGTGGTAGAAAGCTGTAAGATCAAAGCTCTTTGAACAAGATCTTCCTCATCGAGTTTATGTCCCCTGAGTGTGGCGAACTTACTTTCATGAATGTGCTTCTGATATTTTTTTACGATCTTCTCATTCTGATGAAAACAATCCCAACTATCGGAAATTGCAGAAACTCCGAGTCCCAAGAGCATTTCCGTAGTTTTTGTTGTGTATCCCATAAAATTTCGGTGTAAAGTTCCGCTTTTCGCGGCTGTGGAAAGGGAATCCGTCTCCAAAGCGAAATGATCCATTCCGATTTCATGGTAACCTGATTGTAGAAACATCTCTCTTGAGACCTCGTAGAGTTCCCTTTTTTCCGTTCCGGAAGGAAGATCCGCTTCGGTAAAAAGCCTCTGCGCCGCTTTGATCCAGGGAACATGCGCGTAGCTGTAGAATGCGATTCGATCCGGACGAAGCTCGAGTGTTTTTTCTATGGTCCGTTTCATACTATCCAGCGTCTGTTTCGGTAGACCGTAGATCAGATCGAAGTTCACTGAATTGTATCCGATACTTCTGGAAACGTCCGTGATTCTTTCCGTCATCTCGAAAGGCTGAGTCCGATTGATCAGCCTTTGCACTTCGGGATCAAAATCCTGGACTCCGAGACTGATTCTTCTAAAACCGAAATCGTGAAGAACCTTGAGCTGTGTCTCTCTGGTCCTTCTCGGATCCACTTCGAGGGAAAAATCGGGTTTGGAAGAAACATTCATTCTTTTTAATATAGAATCCAATAAGAATTCGATGTTTTTCTCGGAAAGATACGTGGGGCTTCCTCCTCCGAGATGAAGTTCTTTTAATTCTCTTTGCCCGATCTCCGGAACCGCCGCAAGGTAGTTTTCAAATTCTCCGAGAAGCGATTGAATATACGGATCTTCCACGGTATGATTTTTCGTGATCGACGTATTACATCCGCAAAAGGAGCATAACGTTTCACAAAAAGGAATATGAAGATATAAGGAAAGGGAAGAATCTTCCGGACTCAGACGATTTCGTACCTTATCCAACCATTCTTCCGTCGTAGGGTTTTCGGACCAATAAGGGACCGTGGGATAACTCGTATATCGAGGAGCCGGAATGTCGTATTTTGCGATCAAATCTTTTGCTGTTTTCATCGGAATGTTTCTCTCACTGTTTCTACGAAAGTTTTTACGTTGTCTTCGGGGGTCTTCGGCATGACGCCGTGTCCAAGCCCGCAAACCCAACCGATCCTATCCTGAGGAGCAAGATCCTGAAACGGTCTCAAATATTGCATTAGGGTTTTCTTAAATTCTTCTCTTTCCATAAACAACAAGGCCTGGTCGAAGTTTCCCTGAATCATCCTCTTCTCGGTTTTGAAAACGTCTCGAAGATCCCATCTGTGATCAAGCCCGTAGCCGACGAGCGACGCAATCTTCTGCACGCTTTGAAAGTGCGGAGAAGCGGTTCCTCTACTATAATATCCGACTTTTCCAGGAAAGGCGTCGGCGAGACTTTTTATTCCGGGAACGACGATCTCTTCGAAAAGCGCGGGAGAAAGATCTCCGCCTGCGGTATCAAAGATCATAATCGCGTCCGCGCCACCTTCCAACTGCAAGGCGATATTGGCCTTTAAGAATGGGACGATCCGTTCCATAAATTCTTTCCTGACATTCGTCAATGTCTTCGGAAGTGAAAGATTGCCCTCGTGTTTTCCCGCGACGGCATATGTAAAAAGCGTCCAAGGTCCCCCAACAAAACCGATCAGCGATTTTTCCTGAGGAATTCTTTCCCGAGTCAGCTTCATCGCATCCTTTTGAAACTGCATAAAGGAAATCGAATCTTCCACGGACTTCAACTTAGCGAAGTCGTCCTTGGATCGAACCGCAAATCCGAGTTCGGGACCTGCGTCCGTATATTTCAAACCCATTCCTAACGCTTCCAAAGGGAAAAGAATATCGGAGAAAAGAATCGCAACGTCGAAGTCGAATTCGTCTACGGGACCAAAGGCGACCTCGGCGGCGAGTTCCGGAATCTTACAGAGTTCTTCGAAAGAATGTTTTTGCCGCAAGGCTTGGTAGTGTTTGTGATAACGCCCCGCTTGTCTCATCATCCATACGGGCGGAATTTTCTGCGCGATTCCTCGCAACGCGTTCGAGTAGCGTTCATTCGACATTTTTTATTTCTCCAGTCCATTGATAACCGACTCCTCTCACGGAACGAATCACACTTTCTCCGTCATCTCCGAAGGCTTGTCTGAGTCGCACGATCGAGTTGTCTATCGTTCTATTTGTAGGGAAGCTTTCTTCTCCCCAAAGTTTGTCCAAGATTTCGGCGCGGCTCACGGTGCGATCCCGTTCGCTCACCAAAAAATGGAGTAGGGCGCAGTCTCGTTTCGAGAGAGGAAATTCTTCCGTTCCTTTTTTGACCTGAAACCCTTGAAAATCTAAAATATAATCTTTATAACGAAATTTGGATTCTTCTATGGAATGTTTATGAGATTCTAATACGTGTTTAACGCGGATCAGTAATTCCTTAAGATGAAACGGCTTCGGGATGAATTCTTCCGCGCCTAACTCGAAACCCCTCAGTCTTTCAGGCGCTCCCGCCTGCGCGGTTAGAAATAAAAACGGAGGACAATCTTTTGTTTCTTTCAATTCTTCCGCGAGAGTAAAACCGTCTCCGTCCGGAAGTCGTACATCGAGAAGAATCAAATGTGGCCGTTCCTCTTTTGCGAGTTTTTTTGCTGAAACCGCGGAGACAGTCCAGAGAACCTCGTATCCTTCTTTCTGAAGCCTTTCTTGCAGAGTTTCCCCAAGAGAACGATCGTCTTCGACTAACAAGAGTTTGGCTTTCATGAAATCGCCTCGGGAAGAATCAGGTCCACTCGAAATCCGGAATTCAACGGAACGATCTCCATTCTTCCTTTCATCTTCTTCATCAATTTTTTTATGATATAAAGTCCGATCCCTGTTCCGCTCGTACTTGTATGTCGATTGAAAGGAATTCCGAGCGTCTTGTATTTCCCGTCAAAACCGGAGCCGTTATCGATTACGTTGATCCGGATTTCTCCTGCCTTCTGCCTTTCGGAAACGACAAAGAGTTCGGTCGCCCTTCCGTGTTTGATCGCATTCTCGGCGAGATTCTTAAAAATACTTTCCAGCGCTTTTCGATCCGCGGCGACATTCAGATTTTCCATTCGACTCACGTCGATCTTCAAATTCGGGAAATCATCCCGTATGGAATCGATCACTTCTTTGAGGTTTGTTTTTTCTATATAAAGAATTTCCGATCTGGTAAGACTTGCGAGATACATCGCACGATTCATCTGTGATTCGATACGGACCGAATCCATGAGCAAACGGGAGATGAGTTTGTTTTCGCTCGGATTTGGCAATTCTTCCTGAAGACTTTCCGCCTGAAGACGAAGACTTGCAAGAGGAGTTTTCATCTCGTGAGTCACCGTGGAAAAAAAATCGTGAATCAGCTTGTTTCTCAACGCGTCCTTATAGGAAAGCCAGATCAAAGTGCTTCCGCCTAACACAAGCATGGCGAGAAAAAAATGACCTTCCATCTTGATCATTCTGCTCTGTCTTTCGAGGATGAGAAGATTCTCCGTTCCCGCGGCGCCGCCGAGCTTCGTACTGAGTTCAGCGATCATATTCGTAAGTTTTAAACCGAGAAGAAACCACCAAACTCCGAGAGAAAAAGTTACAAGAAGCCACACGACCGCAAAAAGAATTCTTGTATTTTTCCAAACCGAGGACATCAGAGATTTTTCAGAGCTTTTCTTGCCGTCTCCAAAGTTTTTGCGATCACTTCGTCCGTATGTGCGAAAGAAAGAAAACCGACCTCGTATCCGGAAGGTGCGAGATAAATTCCGTTCTTTAGCAAAGCGTGAAATACCTTTGCAAAACCTTCTTTGTGTCCTTCCGGAATTTGTTCGATCGTTCGGATCGGTTCCGACGTTTTTTTATGAAACCAAAACAAAGAAGAATGAGAAACCGCCTCCCATTCTCCCAAACCGCTTCCGTCGAGAATCGCCTTCATTTCTTCCGCGAATTTTTTGGTCCTTGTTTCCAGAATCGAGTAAACGTTTTCTCTTTGTGCCTTTTGCAAAGTCGCCAATCCGGCTCTCATTCCGAACGGACTCGCGCTCAAGGTCCCCGCTTGATAGACAGGACCTGCGGGTGCCACAAGATCCATCAGATTCTTTCTTCCCGCGTAACAACCGACCGGGAAACCGCCACCGATGATCTTTCCATACGTTACAAGATCCGGATTGATTCCGAGAAGACCGGCCATCCCTTGGAAGCCGGCTCTAAAACCGGAAATGACCTCGTCAAAGACGACTAACGTTCCGTGTTTCCTTGCTATCTCGACGATCTTTTGAATATATTCTTTTCTCTGGATCAAAAGTCCGTAGTTCGCCGGAAGCGGCTCGATGATGAGAGCCGCGATCTCTTTTCCTTCTTTTGCGAACAACGTTTCCACGTTCTTTTCGTCGTCTAGCGGAAGCACGAGTGTGTTTGCAATCGTGGTTGCGGAGATTCCCGCGCTGTCAGAAGAGGACTCTCCAGCGAGACCCGATCCTGCTTTTACAAGAAGAGCGTCTAAATGACCGTGATAACAACCGTCGAACTTTAGAATTTTTTCCCTTCCGGTTGCGGCGCGAGCGACGCGTAACGCACTCATTACGGCCTCGGTTCCCGAATTTACAAAACGAACTTTCTCAGCCCAAGGAATTTGATTCGTGATAAATTCCGCTAGTTCAAGAGAGTAGGGCTCCGTTGCGCCGAAACTCCAGGCAAGACCCGTTGTCTCACGAACCACTTCCTCCACTTCCGGATCCCTGTGTCCGAGAATCAGAGGACCAAAACTCAGACAATAGTCTATGTATTCCTTTCCGGCAATGTCGGTTAACGTCGCCCCGTTCGCGGATGCGAAAAAGACGGGAGTTCCCCCTACGGAGCGAAACGATCGAACGGGAGAATGAACTCCTCCGGGAGAAACTTTCTTTGCACGTTCAAAAAGTTCTTCCGAAGTTTTTCCTTTCCATGAATTTCCGGATAATGACGTTTGGTGATGACTCATTGAAAAATCTCCTTTCCTCTTCTCGCCGCGTATGTGATGAGATACGCAGAGCCGGCCCTCGAAAAAATCTGCCATGTTTCGCGTAACGCGGAATCGAAATCACAAAAACCATTCTGGGCCAAATAGTGAATCGAAGCAAATTCTCCGCTCACTTGATACGCGCCCGTCGGCAAGCCGGTTTTTTCCCGGATCGGACCGATGAGATCGATCGAAGTCATTCCGGGTTTGACCATTAGAAAGTCTGCGCCTTCTTCTTGGTCTCGAATCGAGGAAAGAATCGAATCTTCCCGATTACGAACGTCGATTTGATACGAAGAACGATCTCCGTGTCCCGGAGCGGAATCAGCCGCCGCACGAAACGGTCCGTAAAAATTACTCTTAAATTTCGTGGAATAACTCATCACGGGAACCTGAGAGAATCCGTTTGTGTCCAGGATTCTACGATGACTTGCAACTCTTCCATCCATCATATCACTCGGTGCGATCCCGTCGGCGCCTGACAGCGCGTAGGCGAGCGCGATCTCCGAAAGATGTTTTACGGAAGAGGGATTATCGATGCTTCCATCCTTGTGTAAAAGACCGCAGTGACCGTGGGTCGTAAGTGAACACATACACGTGTCGATCCAGAGAAACGATTCCGGGAATTCTTTTTTAAGAGAAGAAATCGCACGCTCGTAGAATGACTTCGGAAGTTCCGTGTTTGATTTGAGTTCAGGAACCAAGAATAGGATAAAGTGAGTCACTCCGGCTTTCAGATCGGATTCGACTTGTTTGAGAACGCTCCGTTCCGTATCGCGAAAAACGTCGGGGAGAGAATCCATTTTCTCTCTTTCATTGAGACCTTCCACGATAAAGAGGGGCTGTATTAGTTTTTTATAATTGAGACTTTCCGAAGAAGCGAGATCTCTGAGGGCGGCGTTAAGCCGAATTCTTCTCTGTTTGGTTTCCAAGTTCCTTTCCTTTGAATTCCTCGAGCCCCAAACTCGCAAGCCAGGACTCGTAGTGTATAAAAATAGAAATGTTTGCGGATTCTCCCAGAACTTTTCGGATATGCGAAGAAGTAATCCCGGGCCCGCAGGCATGATAACGGTCTCTGATCTGGGGAAACAAAGAAAGCGCTTTGTCGAATTGGGAAGCGCTCATCCAAAAAAAATGGGTTTTATCGGAAAGATCCGGATGATCTTCGAGAGGAGTCGTTTGATAGGTAAGAACTCTTTCTAAACCGGATTCTATTTCCGTAGAACCGATGTGAGTGCATTTCACAAAATTCAATTTTTTTCCAAAAAGAGAACCCTTCGGCAATTCCTCTTCTCCTAAAGCATCGAGAGAACCGTGCACCCAGACGTCGCGTTCCGCGAGCTGAAGCCAAGTTTTAAGACCGCTCGTCCAGACAAGACCCTTGTGTTCCAAAGAAGAATCCAAATTCGGATAAGCGCTCCCTCTCGTCACAAGCCAATCCCTTTGGATCAATTCTTCCGGAAGAATGTGATTTCCCTTTTTTCCGTCCGCTGTGAGCACATAACCTTTGTTAGACGGAAGAGGGGTTCTTTTCTGTTTGATCGCCTCTCCCGGAACCGGATACGCTTTTTTTGCGGATTCTACCGAAGGAGCGGAGAAAGAAAAAAATTGTTCTTCGATTTCAAGGACTTCGCCGGCGTCCGTAAGTCCCCTTTGATATAAGATTTTGCCGTAAGGACGTTTCAAAACCGAAACCCCGATCTTTTGATGACAACCGCCGCCGAATTTGTGAAGAATGCTTCTTTCCTCTTCAACCGCGGCTACTACGTCGGCAATGCCGAGAGCTTTCAAAATATCCAGAGCCCAAACGTCGTCGGCTCTGACTTCGGCCGCAACGGCACCCTGAGCGGGAGCGGAAGGATTCAACGAAAGAGGAAAGATCTGAAAAACAGATTCTTCCAACGCTTCTTTTAAGAACATTCGTATTTCTTGATATTCTAATTCATCGGAATTGAGAAATTCCGTCGATAAAAGTCGATCGAGAGCGGCCTTAGCGACGACGAGCCCGTCCGCGTCCGATTCTTTCCATTTGCGAACTCTCGTCTGAATGTTCCCTCGCACAGGAAGAAAGGTCAGCTCGGAATCTTTATAACGAGAAGGAAGAAACTTAGGAAGAAATTTTTTGAGATTGTATTCCCTTCTCGGAGAAGAAGTCTGAATCTTCAATTCTTCCGGAGAATGTTTTAAAAGAGAAGATTTTTTCCAAAGAAGAACGTCCCTCTGATCCGCTCGATCCAAAACGCCCAGAATCGTGGTTCCAGGATGTCCTTCCAGATCCAAGTCCTTCCAAGAGTGAACAACAAGATCCACTTTTCCGTCGACGAGTTCTTTTGTGAGATCCTGAGTAAACACACCTCTTGTTCCCATCTTCCAGAGAGGGGTTTGTAAGTCTTGATCACCCGAAGCTTCTCTGAAATAGAGTTCCACTTCCAAATCCGGAAACTTTTTTCGGAGAGCACCGAGTACAAGGTAGGTTTGAAGTCTTGCGAGAGCGCTTTTGCGGGAGCCGATCTTTAGAACGCGGGACAAGTCAGGTCTTCCCAGCCGAAAATGAATTGTTGTGCTTCAAGTTCCCGTTCTTCAACAATTTCGTCTAACGCGGGCTGGATTCTTTCCCGAATCTGAAGGGCTCTTTCCTCGGTTTCCCGGAGAGAATCCAACATCGCCGCGAAAGAAACCGATTGAATCGTATCAGGAAGTTTTTTTTCCAGAGGAACTTCCCGAAAATCCACGATGCAGGTTCCCGGTTGAATTTGATCGAGATGCGGAGTCAGATCCAGTGGAGCCGCGACGACGATCGCGGAAGAGTCAGGCTTCCAGTCGCTTAATAATTTCGAATCCACTTCAAACATCGCTGAAAGTTCTTCCAAGCGCGCTTTGTTTCTACCCACGAGTGTCACCTTTCGATTTTTCAGCCAAGGGAGAATTTTTTCGGAAAGTTGACCCGTTCCGAGAAGAATCACATGAGACGCGTCTTTCAGATATTTATTTGCGAGTCCGCCGTAGGATTGTTCGCCGATGTTTTGAAGATAACGAGAACGGATTGTTCTTGAATCCTGAATGAGACTGTCGCGGAGCCTTGCTAAATATTCTCCGAATGCGGAAGAGGGAAGAGAAGAATTCTTAAATTTATCGCGGAACTGAGCGAGAACTTCCGTTTCACCCAGAAGTCTGGAATGAAGACCGGAGATGACTTCCAAAAGAAAACGATATCCTTCATAGCCGGAATAAACTTCCAGAGTGGAAGGAAGAAAAGAAGGACCGCCGTGAATACGGCTGTCAGCGATCCAAATCGTGCGCATACAAGTCATCCAGGAAAAAGAATCCGGATTCTCAATCATCTCTCTGTCTTTTTGAGTAGAATGATAAACGCGAAGTGTGGACCACATATTGTTAAAAGAACTATACCAGTTTCCCTTGTTTGATTGTCAAAGAAGTGTCACCGAACGGAAAAACTTTCCATTGACTTTATTGAGACTGATTTTCAACTTGGTCATATATGCAACTTGATATTCAAACTCAGGATTGGATCGTCTACGGAATCGTGAGTTTGACCGCAATTCGGTTGTTCTTCCCTCTTCTTTCCGTAATTCAAGAATTTACCGGAAAAACGTCTCATTCTAAAGACGAAGATTTCGGGTGTTATACACAGGCCTGCAAGTCTTGTGAAGTGAAGAGTTCCTCAAAAGGAAACGATCCGATTCTCCACTAAAGCAAGAGCGACTCCGTCTTCTTCATTGCTGTATCGCGTAACGTGCTTCGCGGAACTCTTGATTTCTGGAACCGCGTTTTTCATCGCAAAACCGACTCCGCTATGAAGCAACATTTCGAGATCGTTTCTTTCGTCTCCGAAGGAAACGACACCATTCCCATCTAAACCCTTTAAGGAAAGAAAACGAGAAATTCCGGACCACTTGGAAACGGAGAAGTTGATGATTTCCACACAATAGGCGACTCCGGGAATTTTCGTAAGAATACAACGAAGATCGGAGGCCCCGGGCAACGCGGAAATTTTTTGAACGAGAGAATCCAAATCTTCCCTTTGGAGCGATAAAAAACAAACCACAAGAATTTTATCGAGTTCGAGAGAAAGAAAATCTCCGATGGAACGTGTGCGAGAACGATCTCCTCCCGAATAGTTATGATAAATATCGCTCGTGATCGGAACTTCGGTAAACATGTCGATCCCTTCCTCGAATCGATCAACGTGAAGAATCGGAGGAGTATGAAATTCTTTTCCCAAGAGAAGGATCTGAGAAACGAGTTTCGGTTCAAGATAACTCTCGGCGATCCGCTCAGCGCTCGGAGAATGGCGCAAGATTTGTCCGTTGTTGGAAACAACGTGAACTTCTCCGCGAAACTCCTTCGCAAAGGAGAATGTGGAAAAAAATCTTCTCCCAGTTGCGATCACAAGATTCTTTCCTTGGTCGATTGCCTTCTGAAGGACGGAGTGGGTGAGGGGAGAAATTTTACTTTTTGAGTTAAGGAGAGTTCCGTCCAAGTCGACGGCGATCGTATGAATCTGAGAAGGATCGAATGACATGTTTTGTTTCAGGAAATCGCAAAGGAGAATTTAGAGAAAGGAGTTTTTCTTTTTCAAAACTCCAATGGAGGAGGAAAGAGAACGTTGGCTTTCTCGGAACGAAAAGCTTTTTTTTGCGAGACCGAATTCTCGCCAAAGCTCCAAAAAAAAAGCGAACGTCGCCAATCAGAAATTTCAGATTTTGTCGATTTGTTTTCTTACCTTTGTCGGAGGTACGACAAAGAATGGGAGAAGGAAATTCTCTGATATTGGAGCATTGTTGGAGATTCTTCTGAAACACTTTCTGAATCTTATAAGAACCTCTCGTAGGAACAACGACGCCTTTTCCGTGAAAGTTGAGCGCCCCACCCTGATTGGGTGGAGGAGGAGAGGTGGCGGGAAAACTCGGAAAAATTTCCCCTAACACAAAAAGACAAATCCCGCAACTCTATTTCGATCCTCAAAAATCTCGTCGGAACTCCGACAAAAAAAGAACCGAACGTTTTTCCAAAATGGAGAACCTTCCGCAAGTCCCTTCAAAAAAACATTCACATCGGAAGCCTTTCTTCAGAAGCTTCTCCAAAAAGAAAGAAGAGGCTTTCTTTTTTCGACAAAACCCAAAGAATGGGAATCTAAAGAAGAAAGAAGATGGAACTCAGCTTAGCCTATTCTCCCTGCCCAAACGATACATTTTTATTCTATCATCTCGCACATGGAAAAGTTACCGATCAATTTCGAATCCGAGAAGAACTCCACGACGTAGAAGAATTGAATCGAGCCGCTTTTTTAGGAAAATACCAGACCACAAAACTCTCCTTCGCAGGATATTTTTCGGTGATGGATCGATATTCGATTCTCGACTCCGGCTCTGCCCTTGGACGGAACTGCGGCCCTCTTTTAGTTTTTAAAAAAGGGAAAAATCTCCGATCGGCAAAAGGAAAAAAAATTCTCATCCCTGGGGAATTCACAACGGCAAATCTTCTCCTAAAATTATTCCTCAAAAATGATTTTCAGGCCGAGGCGATTCGCTATGACAAGATCATCCCACTCCTCTTATCGGGAGAAGCGGACTTCGGAGTTTTGATTCACGAAGAGCGCTTTACGTATGAAAAGCAGGGTCTCGAAAAACTCCAAGATCTGGGGGAATGGTGGGAAGAAACGACCGGAAAACATATTCCCTTAGGCGCCATCGCGATCCGGAGAGACCTGAGCCCGGACCTGAAATCGGACTTTGACCAAGCTCTCAAAAAAAGTTTGGATCTCGGATATCAGAACAGGGAAGAAACGTACGAATACATTCTCAAACATTCCCAAGACACGACGCGAGAAGTTGTGGATGCCCACATCGCATTGTATGTCAACGAGTTCACTCGTTCCCTGGGAACCGAAGGAAGAGACGCGATCTTGGAACTCTACCGGAGAGGGGTGGAAGCTGGCTTCCTTCCCGGAGGCCAAGAGAAGAACTTGTTTTAGAGAAGAAAAAAGATCCCAACCCGTTTCTTTCCGCGCAAAAAAAAACGGCGTTTATAAAAACGTGTCTAAGCCAACCGACGCAAAGAACGATCCTTACTTTCAATCTTTGACCGTCGGATCAACGACAACTCTTCCGTGAAAGTCGCGCGCCCCACCCAAATTGGGTGGAGGAGGTGGGCTGGCGGGAAAATTTGAGAAAATTCTCCTTATCACAGAAATTCTCCTTCGTAAAGAAAAATTCCCTATTGTCGGAACTCCGACAAGGAACGCCTCCGCAACAGAAGAAAGACTTCTTTTGAAAAGTAGGAACTCCTTCTTTTTTCTAACCCTTCAATTCTCTCACGATATCATAACTCGCGTGCGACTGATTCAGGGTATAAAGTTGAATTCCTGGCACGCCCATCTCCAAAAGTTCTCTGCATTGTTTTACGGTGAAATTCAAACTTCTCCTATAAAATTCTTCCGGACGATGTTCGACTTCTTGTAAATCCTCTATCAGAGAAGAAGGGAATTCACAGCCGGCCAACGTCTTAAATCTTTCGATCTGGGAAAAGGAAGTGATCGGCATAATTCCCGGAATCACAGGAATCTGAATTCCGACCTTTCTCACTAAGTTGAGAAAATTCTCAAAGGCAGAATTCATAAAAAAAAGCTGAGAAACTAAGAAGTCGGTTCCCGCGTCCACTTTCAACTTGAGATGTCGAACGTCTTCTTCCAAAGATTTTGCGCTCGGATGTTTTTCAGGGTAACAGCCGCCTCCGATACAAAAATCCATCTTCTCGGAACGAATAAAAGAGATCAGTTCCGTCGCGTTCTCAAAACCGCCCGGAGTTTTTCTAAATTCTCCTTCGCCTCTTGGAGGATCTCCGCGAAGAGCCATCAAATTTACGATCCCTTTGGAACGAATTCCCTGAAGCGTCTCGCGAATCTGATCTCGATTTGCTCCCACGCAAGTAAAATGAGAAACCGTAGGAACGGAATAATTCTTAGAAATTTCGGTTACGATTTCGATCGTCTTATCTCTCGTAGAACCGCCGGCTCCGTAGGTTACGGTTACGAAGTCCGGATGGACCTGAGACAATTCCCTTACGGTCTCCATCAACTTCACGTCTCCTTCCGGAGTTTTCGGAGGGAAGAATTCAAACGAATACACAGGCCCTTTTCGAGAGCCGTAAATTTCAGATACTTTTTTCATAAAATCTCGATCATTGAAAACAAAGAAGAATTTGAATCTGTCCTCTTCCCGAACGAAGCGGAGTCAACGCTTTCCCAAAAAGAGAACCCGGCCGAAGAGACTCCGCCGAAATTCGAACAGCGTGACCACCGGTCAAACCGGTCACGAGCAAACTTCCAGGTTGGATCGGATATGCAGATGCATCCGCGTTTACGGTAACAACACCCGAAACCGCAACCAGCCAATGAGTTCCGTCCGCAGGTGCAGATTCTCCGAAGAGTAGGGCCGCCGATTTTACGGCGACGCCGATCGCATTGGTTGCGTTAGCCGTCTTTGCCTTTTGCAAACGCCCGTCCTCTCCCATCACCAAGATGTCACCTTCTCCGATTACGTCGGACGGATTTATAGGAAAAAATCTCGCGATACAATCCGCGTTCTTTCCCGTCGAGATTCGAACACTTCCGGTAAATTCCGATTCTCCTTCGGCGAGGAACGCCTTTCCGGATCCGGTCTCTCCCAGAGAAGAAATTCCTTTTCCGTTTGCAAAAAGCGCGACGCCGGATCTCGAATGGAAGATTCCACCAAACCCACGTTTGGCAAGTCCCAAAACACCCGCCGAATCCTGGTCACCGGAAGAAGAATCCCCACGGACTCCAAACTTTTCTCCGTATCCGATCAAACCTGTATTGCGAGCGGATCCGACTACGCCGGCACCTTTTTCACTATCGTTTCGCGCATAGATCGGCGCATGATTTTCGGGGGGAGGTGCGATGTTCGTATAAGCCGCTTCCGTGGCGCCCTTAACTTTTAAGAATCCAGTATGAGAACTAAAGTCGTGATCGAGTGGCGCGTAATCGTGCGTATGTGGCTTCGGGTCTCTCTTGTCGGACAACCTCGGATCATCGGAAGAAACAACTTTGCCCGGTGCATTGTTTCCCAATGCGGCAATCTCTACGATTCCCGGATAAGAAGTCGTCGCGTTTCGAAGTCGCTTATCATTCCCCTGAACGACAAGGCCTTCTTTCGATTCTCCCGACTGCGCGAGTTGAACGATTCCATAGGATTCCGTACTGGCGATTTTTAGGCGTTTGTCATCGCCTTGCACAGCGGCTTCGGAAGAATCCTCTCCACTCTTTGCAAAACGAACAATCCCGGGAAACTCGGTGTTCGCTTTTCGAATTCTTGGATCATCGGCGGTCACAGCTTTTCCTGGTTCGGACGCACCCGGTTCGGAGAGGATCGCTAAACCGTATTTTTTGGTCGTTGCAATTTTCAAACGATCGTCATTTCCCTGAACTACAACGCCGTCTTTTGTTTCTCCATTCTCCGCCAACTCGACGATTCCCAAAGAGGAAGTAGTCGCCGCTTTCAAACGTTCGTCGTTTCCTTGAACAACTCTTTCCGCCCGATTTTCGCCATTTCCTGCGAGTCGAACCAAACCGTGCGCGAGTTCGGTTGCGTGTTTCAGTCGTTTATCGTTTCCTTGGACGACAACTCCTTCTTTCTCTTCTCCGTCTCCAGCAAGTTCTACGATTCCCTTATACTCGGTGGAGGAATCTCTCAATCTCCGATCGTTCGATTGAACCGCAACACCTTCGGAATTCTCGCCATCGACCGCAAGACGAACCAAACCGGAACGAAGGACCGTCGCGTACGGAAGCGGTTCCGAGGTCGGTTTGTTCGTGAGGTCGCTCAAATGCGGAGTCGCATAGAGTTCTAATTCTACAATTTTGGTCTGATAAAATTCTTGGCCTTTCTTTTCATTTTGACGCGCTACCAACTTCAAATAACGCACGTTTGTCGGAAGAAATCTCCACTGATACCAAACTCCGGGTTCGGATAAGAATTGGTTTTCTTCCAACAATTGATTCCAGGAAAGATCGTCTTCGCTATAATATACGGTGAATCGTTCCGGAAAACAAACCGGGTCCGTTTTGGAAGTAAGAAGTCGGAGCTCGTTCACGCGACTAATCGATCCGAGATCGGTAAGAAAAAATTCTTCTCCCGGTTTGGAAACTTCTTTCGATGCCCATCCGTAGTCAGGCCTTTGATCGATGAGGTTTTCTTTTACCCAAAATCGATCCTGTTCGGAACTGACTTCAATTTTCACGATTCCGGAAATGCCGACTTCCAGCTGACCAAGAGAAACCTTGTATTTTCCGGATCCGTCTTTCTCCGAAACCTGACTGATTAATTTTAAGAATTTTGCCTGAACAAGAGAAAAGTTCCACTGTCCGACCTTTTGATTTAAACGCCGAAATCCGGTCTCTTGGAGAATCGGTTCCCAAACGACTCCATCCATAGAAATCTCAAATCGAAACGTATCCGGAAAAAAAGCGACTTCTTGTGGGTTGGAATGAAGTCGGATCTGATTCAAACTCGAAACCCCGTCCAAATGTAGGGTGAGGGCGGAAATCCCGGGAGAATCCTTTGTCTCGTTGTAGCGTAAAAGTTTTCCTTCTTTTAAATCATAAGTTCCGGAAGATTTGATTTCCCGGATTTTTAATGGGCCGGGGTGGCTGATTCGAATCGATTCAGAGTTCATTCAAGATTTGTCCTGGTTTCTCTTTTTAATGTTTTGAGGAAATAGTTCGGTTTTCTTCAGTTTTTGCGGAAAATATAACCAATATCGGAGGACGGATTTCCTCTGTGAAGTACTTTGCGATGATCATTCGAAGAGACTCGGGTACGCTGTCTAAGACGCAGAGCGTCCTTCCGTCCGGTTCGATTCGGATTTGTTCTAAAATTTCCTGGCTGGAACGAGTGAGCCGTTCTCTCGACCAAAGCAAGAATCCCTTCCAAGTCGGATCTTTTTCTCCCATCCCAACCGGAGAAGAACTTTGATTAAATTCGGGCATGGGCACGGACTCTTCTGTCCCCATTAGATTCTTACAAATCCCTTGGACATATCTTAGGTTTGCTTCCATTCCTCGAAGTTTTGCAATTCCAAGTGCCTCTGACAAAATCGAAGTGCCGTATTTTTCTTCTAACAAAGACAAACTCAATGGCGTATTCTTCTTCCCTGGTTCTTGGTTTTGATTGTTGGTAATAGTTATATTGATATGGTTTGGGGACCCTTCCGCAGACCCCTGAGGTGCCTTTTTTGAACCCTCAAAGGATTCCATTTCGCCACCCCTGGGGGTTCCAAAATTATACCCCTGAGGTGGAATCTTGGAACCGGGATAGTTGAAGCAAAAATAATATCGAGAACTCGTATGTCCGGTTCCTGGTGTGACTTGAAGGAGCCCTGCTTGGATCAGATCTCTCTTTCCCTGGATGATAGATTTTTTCGTTTTGAATCCCGTAAGCTTTAAGAGGATTTCCGTGCTAGGCCAGACCGGCTTAAAGTGCTGGTCGCTAAATTTAAGCAGGACCAGATACAACGTCTTTGCCGCAGAGGAAAGGCTTGCCCAGACACCGGAGTCGATGATGTCGGCAAAAAATTTGATATATGGATAATGCTCGCCCATTTCCCTTCGGGACCCTCCTTGCTGGAAAGTACATTAATTTTAAGCAAAAGTTCCGAAGGGAGTTGACATTATCGGACATAATGATACTTATGTCTCATCCAACAACATTCCTTCGGGAAAATCCGGCCCCTGGTTAGCCAGGGGAATTTTTTTGTCCGGATCCAAAATAAATACGCCTTCGGCCTGAATCCTTTGGGATCGAGGCTTTGTACTATATTTCCGTTTACTATATTATGTCACATTAAACTCAATGTCGTGACTTTGTCAATCCCATTGGCTCGTTTTTGGCTGTTCTCTAAAAATTCTTTTTGCTAAGTACCTGTATGTACTTATTCTAATGTCGCTTAACAAAATTATTAAGCGACATTCATGCATTATTCGGAGTCGAATTTTTTGCGGATTTCTTTTTTGATTAACTTTAGGATTTCCGATAGGAGCTCGTCGTTCTCAGAGCTGATTTGAATCAATCCCGGTTTTTTCGTGATTTTATATTCTGTGGATTTTGATATCGGATTTTTGGAATTTGACGTTACGTTTTGTTTGGAAGAGAAGAGGCCTTCTTCTTCTCGGTTAAATGATTTTGCGTCCTTAACCGTCTTTAGCGCTCCGGTTGAGAATAAATTTAAGAATTCGGAGAAGGTGCCTTTTCTAGACGCGGAGACGGCTTGGATCAGTAGATTCTTACTTTCAATTCCCGCCTCTTTGCAGGAACGGAGTTCGTCTTTGCTGAGATCCGAAATCCCCAAAAGTTCAGTCATATAACTTCTGCTTTTTCCAAAAAGAGTTGCGAGCTCTTGATCTGTGTATTTGAAGCTGACTTTCAAATGGGACATCGCCTCTACTTCTTCGTAAGGCGAAAGATTTTCTCTCTGAAGGTTTTCTATGATTGCGAGGCGAAAGGTTTCTTTTTCATCTCGGTCTAAAATTTTACATTCGACCTCGGTCCAGTTTAGTTGTTTTGCCGCGTGGAATCGTCTTTCTCCGGCGACAATTCTGTAGTGCTCGTCTTCCGGATTTTGTTTTGTTACTATGATCGGCTGAAGTAGTCCGTCTTTGTCCAAGCTCCTTGCTAAGTCCTCGACTCCTTTTTTTCTGTCTTGTCTGGGTTGGTTGTCGGAAGGGAGAATTTTGTCTAATCGAATTTTTCGAATCGTTCCTTCTAATTTTTCCGCCTGAAATACATCGGCAAGAGAGCCTAATCGTTTACTTTTTGAGCTCATTCAAAAACTCCTCAATAAAACCTTCGTATTCTTGTGCCTGCTTGCTCGACTTATTGTATTCGAATACGGATTTTTTTGCCAGATGAGATTCTCCAACGGCGACTCCATCGGAAATGCTCGTCTCAAAGATTCGAAAGTATTTCGTTAATACGGGGACGATGGTTTTTGTCAAAAGGGTCTGGGGTTTGAGTTGGGTGATGAGCGCACCCAAAATTTCAAGATTGGGGTTGATTCTTTTTTTAATACTCGTGATCGTCTGTTGAAGTCCTACGATTCCATCCACCGAAAACTTTTCAGCCTGAAGAGGAATGATTACGTAATTTGAGCCGACCAAAGCGTTGATCGTAAAGATCGAAAGACTGGGCGGGCAATCGATGATACAAAAATCGAATCCTTCCAGTCCTTGGAGAGCGTCTCTCAAAATATAGGGCGCGTCCACGGAACTCCCGGATAGGGTTTCTACCTCCGCGAGGTTTGTCTTTGAGGGAGCTAAAAAAAGGTTCGGGAGTTTGGTATCTACCATGATTTCTTTGATACTCATTCTGGAGTTAAAAACTCCGTGCATGGATTTATCCAGAGTTTCCGGGTTGATAAAAATGCCAGTCGAGTTCGCCTGTGGGTCAATGTCGACGAGCAAGGTTTTTTTTCCTCTTCTCGCGAGCCCCATGGACAAATTGAGAGAAGTGGTCGTTTTTCCTTCTCCGCCTTTCTGGTTTGCAATGGATACAACTATCATGATTCTACCTTATATTCTATTGTCGGACATCCGACATCGAATCCTTATCAAGACGGAATTTTGATTGATAAGAATTTTGATTTTCGAAAATTTCTGTGCTTTCACGACCTAAGAAGAGGAGTCGCTGTTTGAATCCGAAGGTCTTTTTTGGGGAACGCGTTTCGCGAACTTGCCTTTTTTCGAAGTTAATTTTTATTAAAAACGAACGAAGCAATCTTCTTTTATGACTCCGTTTCCAGATAGAGTTAAGGTTTTTTATCTTCAATCATTTATCTAAAATTGGCTCCTTTTTCGTTAAAAAAAGAATTCAAAGTTCCGTTTGTCGGACGTCCGACATCGGCTCTGTACTTAGTTGACAGGATGCTTAATTTTAAACATCTTCCCTTTGTGCATCCGTCTCTTCTCAATCTTTTGTTTTCCGAGAATTCTTCTTCTTTGCGTAAAAAAGAAGATTTCTCAAAAGCTTTTGAAGATTGGATTCGGCTTTCGAATGCGCTCTGCGGAGTCCTTACGTTTAGCTTTGATCAGGGCAAAACCCTGGAAGAAGTTTCCGCCGTCGGCTACGACGAAGATGGTTTTTTTTATTCCTTTTTATCCCGTGCTACGGGAAATCTGGAGACCTTGAATCGGGAAAATTTTCCCCTCTGGTTTTCCGCTAAGGATCACGATCTTTTTGATTCTCGGGCTACCGGTTGTTTGGTGATTGGAATCCGTGGAGAATCTTTCTTGGACGGGTTTTTTCTGGCCGAGTTTTTAGAAAAACCTTCGGATGCGATTCTTGCTCTTTGGGGTTTGGTAGCGAAAAAAATTTCCGAAAGTCCTCTCCCTGATCTTTCCGTTTTAAAAGCTTCGTCTTCTTCTTCCATTCTTCGCCCCGAGTTTCCCCGAAAAGAAAATGTCGGCGAATTTTTGGCGGAAATATGTGAGGTCGCCATCGTTCCTGATTGGCTCAAAAGAAGTTCTTGGGTCCGAATTTTGGGCTCTTCCGGTGCGGGAAAAAAGACTCTTGGAAAATGGATTCATCGGACCTTGAGTCCGGAAAAAGGGATTCTCGTTTTAGGGTTTTTGCCCGAACAAATTTCAAAACTGGAAAAGTCTTTTGAAGAATGGTCTCGGATGACAAATTCCGGTACGATTCTAATCGAAGGGGCGCAGAAATTTACTTCGGTCCAACAGAAATTCTTTTTCAAAATTCTATCTGGAGAATCGAGTCCATTTCGTCTCATTTTTACGGAGACAAGCGGACCGGATCCCAACGAAATTTTCAGACCTTTTCGAGAATTTCTTCTTCAGAGGACGATTTCCGTTCCTGAATTTGCGGACCTAAATTCTTCGCAAAAAGAATCCCTGGTTCGGTTTCTCTTAGAGGAACTTAAGGAATCTTTGGGTCGAGAGGACCTTCGACTTTCGGAGGATAATCTGGCCAAGATTCTCCGAATGGATTTTAGGAATAATCTTTCCGGCTTGCGTAATCTTTTGGAAGAATCTATCTTGAGTTCCTCCGGTTCCGAGATCGGAATCCAGGAAAAAAAAGAGCGCAAGGATCGAATTTTAACGATTCCGGATTCGGAAGACTTGGATCTTCGCCGGGCGGTCGAGGCCGTCGAAAGACAAAAAATTCTTCTGGCCCATAAATTGTTCGGCGGAAACCAGATTCGAATGGCGAAGGCCCTCGGAATTTCCCGAGGTTCCTTACAATACAAACTGAAACAGTTGGAGATAGGTTAAAAAGTGGATCTTGATTCTTTATACGAAGAGCGGAAAACCCCGGGTGGCTTTTTAGTCAAAGTTCGTTTGGCGAAAATGACCTACGTGGTTTTTACCCAAAAAGGTCCCGAAGTTCCTCGAGGAGCCAAAAATAGCTCGATTGTCGTGGCTGTTCCCAGAGTCGTTTTTTTAGGTTCGGAATTCAATCTCGCTCATTTTCGTCTGGGAGAATTGAGTTTTGTGAACGTAAAACAAGGAAAACTTGTAATTCCGTATCAACATTCCAATACCGGGAACGAGGTCCGAACTATTTTTCTCAATTCGGGGAGCGATTGCGACGTTCTTCCCGTCGTTGTGTATCATTTTCAAAATAACGAAGACTTAATTCGTTCTCGGGACGAGGGCGTTGAAATGCATCATTTGGTCTTGGATGAATCCTATCCTCGACAGGATTTGATCACTTTGAAGATCCGTTTTCCGGCTCTAAACATGTTGATCGTTCGCAAAAAAGTCGCACTTCACAAGGCGGCGGAAGCCGCTCCCGCAGAAGTCACAAAGGGAAAAGAATCCGGAATCGTAGATTTCAACCGAGTGCGCGCGGCGGATATTATGGATTCCGGAAATCTGAATATTCACTCCGGAAATCCGGTCTTCTTGGCTCGGATTCATTTGAGAAGAATGGATATAGAAAAGGTAAAACAACTTCTTCTCGATTTCCAATTAAAGCCGGAAGAGGTCTCTTTTATTCGAACTTTTTTCTCGGTCATGATTCGGAATGAATTTGAAAAAGAGGAACTCAAACAAATAAAACCAAAACTTCAAAGTTTGGATGAAGGGTTTCGTCTGGCGGAATTAATCTTAGAGATGAAAGTTCCCGAATTCGAAATCGAACTCGAGAAGAATTTTGGTCCTGAGATTGCAAGTATGTGTTACGCGCTTTTGGAAAAAGAACAGGAGCGAGCCGAAGAAGAGGAAAAAGGAATTATTCTTTGGGAATGGAAGCTCCGCGTGAAGCGGTTTTTCCGGAAGAGCGCGTAGGGAAAATTCTTAAAAAAACACCGAAAACGGTGAAAAAATGCTTCCTTTTTCCTGAAAAACGGCCAAATTAAAGAAAATTGCTATGTTTTTTCGATCTCAAATAAATTTTTTGGCACAAATATTGCTTATCGGGTCTCTCGGGCTCGGTATGTCCGGAACCTTGTCCGCCGAAGAAAATGAGATTTCGGAAGTTCCGGAAAAATCGATTCATCAGTCGGAAGTGAATCGCGTTCTTTCCTCTCCCTTGGTCGGCAATATCGATTTGGATTGGGAAGTTTCTCCTTTCTCTCAGAAGAATCGGGCGATCTTTTCTTCTAAAAATAAAATCTCGAAAACCTCGTCGTTGAAAATTCAGAATTCTACTTCTTCCTCCTTTACGCAAACCGGCGACGAAAGGTGGAATCAAAATGGGAATCTTTGCCTTTCCGTTTTGCGCGCCGTCGATTTTGGTTTTGGTTCCGCTCTTTTCTCATTTCTAACCGAAGACGTTTCCGCCTCTCGAATGGCTCACCAGTGGCCAAGGGTTCTTGAAAACTCTTCTGTGAAAAAGGATCGTAAAAACGGAGTTCGCTCTATTTTCCAAACCGGATCGGAAGAATGTTCCCTTGTTCTGCACCGTTTCGCGGGAGAGAATTCCTGTTCCTTCGATAGAGAGCAGGGGGTTTTTGCCATTGCGCGGAGTAAGAATTTTGGCTATTTCCCTTTGGCTTTAAGATTGGATTTGTGGTCTAAAGAGCCCACTCGGTTTGTTTCTGGTTTCAGGAATATGAATACGCCGATCTCGGAAGATCAAAATTCTGGGCCTACGGACTGGGATTTCGTTCGAACGTTTAGACCGGGACAATCGCTTGAGGATTTGGGTAGATCTCCACTCTTTTTGCAGAGAACTTCAGCGATAGAGAATTGGGAGTCAAGCCATAGTGAAGCAATCATTTCTGCCTACTTCCAAAGAACTTTGCGGGAGCTCCTGTCTTGCATGAAACCTTCCTGGGAACTAGAACAAATCACAAAAATGGGTTCGCACCGTTCTTTCGTTAAAAACGAACTTCAAGAAAAATCAAATCCCTCATCTTCCAAGAAATTCTCTCCTCCTAATTCGCTGGTCGGATAAAATCTAAATTTGTTTGTTTTTCAGCCCGAGGTTGAAAATCTTTGTCTATGGCTTCCAAAGTGAAACGGTCCTCTTTTCAAAAGTTGCTCAATGCAATGAAAAAGATGTCTCTCGAAGTAAATGATTACGAAATTTGTAAACGTCTAGAGACGATTATGATGACTAGCAAAGAGGACCTGAGCCAGGTCGTAGTAAAATCTCTTTTAGACAATCCGACCGACTTTGATCCTAAAACGCTCCCGGAACCTTATGGCCAATACATAAGACATTTTGTGTATATGGTAAAAAGAAACCGAAAGCAGGGGATCGACACGAACTTTGACGCGCCGTCACATTCGAAGACTTCCGAAAAACAAAATGGGCTTTCTTCGGAGCCTCCAAAAACCACCGCAAAAAAGACTTCCTCCAAAAAAGCAATAAAACGCTAAAAAGTCCCTGTGCGGCGCACAGGGCGGAAACCCAATTTTCTAAATGCCAAAAAACGGGCACTTGTGGACTGAGAATGGCCAAGCCTGCCGATCTCCCGTTTTGGTCGCCTAATTGCGGGCAGTTGTAGAAGTGCCGGATGTCCGACATGCTAAAATTTGGGCGTTTTCGATCTTTTTATCCCGTCGCGGGCAGATTGCCAAAGAAATGATTTTCTACGCATTGGAGGCGAGTGAAAAAAACTATGTCTCTTAAATGTGCTGCTCATTTTTAGTCAGTTTTTTATCAGCGGAAGCGCCTGTCCTTACAGGGGGTGCCGGATTTTCGACTTTAAGCAAGGACTTTAGGTAGTAACTGGGCAGACGGGCAGGATACCCGGCCTCTCTGTGAGAAAAATTTTCCAAAAATTGATTTAATCCAATCTGCGAGAAAAAAGAATCGAAGTGACTACATCATTCGAAAACGACGAAAAACGGGCAGGTGCAAGTTCCAGGGAAACGTTTCATAGAGGGCTTATAGAGTTGCCCGTGCCTTTCTGCACGATCCAAAGAAAGGCAACTATTTGCATTTAACTTATGTTTAAATACTTGCCAGAATGTCATGTGTAGGAAGAATTCCTGCAAATGAAGGCCTGGCAGGAAAAGTGTTTTACGAATGGCGCCGTAATCCAGAGAATAGAGACCAAACTCATGGCTGAAGTAATAAAATTAAGAGTCCGCTGTCATGCCTGTTCCTATATGATTGAAGGCTCCGCGAAATACGGAGCGGGTCATTATGTCCCGGAAGGCGTCGATTTTGAGTTCGTAGCCATTGGAAAGGTAGAAACTCCGAAAGGAAGGCGTGTGAAAGCAGAGATTACGGCATTATGCCCAAATTGCGGCGTAAAAAACAAATGGACAGTTTGATTGAAATATTGATTAAATATACTTATATATAAGTGATTAAAATTAATCAAATTATTGAATATCGATTATAATTAAGCAAATATCGTCTTCTGCTCGAGGATCCCCGCGAAAGGTTGAAAGGTCTTTTTCGATCCTTTGAATGACTGAGAGCGGGAGATTTTCTTCAGCAGTAGGTTTTTTCGCGATGAGCCAGCGGTAAAGCTCTCGGTCCCCAAGCATTTGTTGATCCAGATTGTGGGTTTCAGGGATTCCATCGGTGAAAACGGCGATTCGATCTCCTGCCTTAAGCTTAAATTCTCGTTCTTTGTATTCCATTCTTGGAAAAATCCCAAGGACCTTTCCACCTGGAGAGAGAAAGCGCAGTTTATTTCGCGCTTCTATGTGATTAAAAATAATCCCTTTATTATGCCCAGCATTGGCGTATTTAAGGGTCTTTTTCTTCACATTCAGGTAGAGGTAGATTCCAGTTATAAAATTATCGTTTAACTTGCCATAAACCTCTTCGTTGATCTTTCGGAGAAGCTTCCCAGGCCTTTCCCAATAAGCGGAGTTTTTTTCGAAACTGGACTTGAGAGTGTTAAAGAAGAGCGCGGCTCCGATTCCATGACCGGAGATGTCGGCGATAAAAATTCCATATTCGGTGCCGGAAATTCGGCGGACAGTGTAGAAGTCCCCACCCACAGGAAGCACCGGTTTGTAGAGAATTTCGATTCTTACTTTTTCTTCCGGCCCTGGAACGTCCGCGTGTAGCGATTTTTTCTGAATTTTTTCCGCCTGTCGGAATTCTTTTTCTAAATCCAGTTTCTCCTTGAGTATGTGCTCGTGTTCTAACTGCCGTGCATTGAGCAGTTGTTCGAGCTGGTTTGATATGACTTCGTGAAGCCTTTGGATCAGAGAGTCCGATTCTTTTCCGAGAATTTCCGCGGAAATCAGGTATTTGAGTCGGTTTTCGACGCCGATTCTTCTCAAAAGAAAAAACTGAAAATTCTTACGTAAGAGAAGTTCTGCATCGTAGATCTGAGTGAAGTTTAACCCGGAGCTTTCGGGAGAGAGAATCCTTTGGATCACCTGTTCCGGATTCTGATACGTAAAAGGACGATCTTTGCTGAATGAATAAAGTTTCCAGCGATAGATCTGGAACGTGTCCACAACCCTTTGCAGGGAAAACGTCCATGTTTTGGAAAGCCCTTGGAACCACGATTCTAAGAGCGAAATTCGGGAGTAATCCCTCCCCGGATGCGGATGATGATAGTTGCCCAATTCTTTCAGAATCGCCAGAATTTCCCTGTGGATCGGAGTGAGATCAGGAAAGGACTCGTTTACGAACTCCGTTCCCGAAAGAATTTTTTGAAGAGAATAGACCATGTCTTCTCTTAAGAATAGGAACAGAGTTTGTCGAATTTCAGCTCGATCGAACTCTTCCTTTGGATTGGATTCTTTCCATCCTAAAAGTTTTATCTTGGATAGAAACATCTCCACTTCAAATCGAAGCTCCTCTGACATCGATTCCGGAATTTCGGAAACGGCTTTTTGGATCGATTGGATGATATCGTTCGATAAATCTTTCAGATTCTTTTCTCCTCGGAATCCGCGCTGAATTGAAAAACGACTGGAGGATTTCGGTTTTATACGAATCCTGGATTCGGACGCACAAACTCTTTCAATGAATTTTACGACTCCACAGTACTTTCTTTTTTTTGCAATCGTTTGGTGTGTCCGTTGGCTCCTTACGGCGATTTATCCAAAGAGAAGTTCGTTCGTTCTCTACTTTTTGCTTTTTGTAAGTTATCTCTTTTATCTTTCCTGGGATTATCGTTTTGGCGTTTTGATCCTTTTTACGACGATTTTGGATTATTCGGTGGGTCGTGCCTTGGAGTCTCAGGAGAATCTTCGAAATCGAAGGATTCTTCTCGGTTTGTCTCTTTTCGGTAATTTATCGGTTCTTGGATTTTTTAAATACTTTCACTTTTTTACGGATTCGTTCCGGATTCTTCTTTCCTCTTTGGGTTTTGAAGTTTCGGAACCTACGTTACGAGTCGTTTTACCGGTTGGAATATCGTTTTATACGTTTCAATCTTTAAGCTACTCGATCGACGTTTATCGAAAGGAAATCCCTTCCGAAAGAAATTTCCTTCACTACTCCCTTTTTCTTTCCTTCTTTCCTCAGTTGGTCGCGGGGCCGATCGTGTCCGCGAGAATTCTTTTGCCCGCACTTCGATCTCTTTTTAGCTGGGAGAACATTCCTCTTCGAGAAGCGATCTGGCTGATCCTTGTGGGTTTCGTGAAAAAGGCGGTGATTGCGGATCGAATTTCGGTCATCTCCGATTTCGCTTATCAATCTCCGAACGAAGTCTCAAGTCTTTTTGCATGGATGGGAGTTCTTTCCTATTCCGTTCAGATCTACTGCGACTTTTCGGGTTATTCGGACATCGCCATCGGTTCGGCGCTTCTTCTTGGAGTTCGTCTTCCGGACAACTTTCGACTTCCGTATACGGCAAAGAGTTTTTCGGATTTCTGGAGGCGTTGGCATATCTCTCTTTCGGGTTGGCTTCGCGAGTATCTCTACATCCCGCTCGGAGGAAATCGAATCGGCGGTTTGTTTACGTATCGCAATCTTTGGATCACGATGATCCTCGGCGGTCTATGGCACGGTCCGAGCTGGAACTTTGTGATCTGGGGCTTTTTGCACGGAACTTTTCTTGTTTTGGAACGTTTTGTTCGGGACCGTTTGCGTTTTCCCTGGATGGAATCAACCGCCGCGCGGAAGGCAGTTGATTTGCTATATCAGATTTTCGTAATTCTTACCGTTTGTCTGATTTGGATTTTTTTTCGTTCTCGTAGTATAGAGACTTCGTTCGGAATTTTAAAAAAACTTTTCAGTTTCTCCGATGGAATCGATCCCACATACACGATGCAGTCTCAATTCTTGACCGTTTTCTTCGTTTTGGCTTTTGCGACCTGGATCGGGAAAAAGGAAGAATCTTCCGGTTCGTTTTCCCGGTTTCGCGAGAATCTTCACTGGTCGCTCTTCGCCTTTTTGAGCGCGCTCGGTTTTATGATCGGTGTCGTCCTGACGGTCGAAACAAAACCGTTTCTCTACTTTGTCTTCTGAAACGGACGTTTGAGGGCTTCTTGGATTTTCGTTGAATCCTTGTAGAGAAAGACCGAAGTTTCGCCGCAAACCTCTTTCATGGACGGAACTCCGTACACTTCCAATACCCGATTCTCATCCAATCCTTTCGTGAAAACCGCGAAGGTTCCTTTGTAATCTTTTAAATACCAATCCCGATTGGAAATCGTATGAGATCCTTCTAATGTTCCATAGGCAACGTGAAGAGCGGGAATTTTTTTCTCGGAAAAGATGAGAAGTTTTTTTGCAGTCCAAAAATCGGCAATGGATAGTGTGATCGGTTCTTTTTCCGCGATTTCGTTCAAACACACGGTTTCCTGTGGTACCCACTGGGAGAGTCGAATCAGCCTATTTTCGAGTCCTTCCGGCGATTTTTCGGAGATTTTCCAAATTAGAAGAAATAAAAGAAAAATGCCTAGGGTAAGATTTCTTCTCGGAAATCCGGCGATCGAGATCAGAAAGAACGGAGCGAGGATGAGCGCCGGTGCCGCATAACGTAAGCTGTATTCGTCGATATAAGATCCGCTTGCGATCGGTGCGACGGTAAGAATCAAAAAGAAGAAAAACAGAAAGGCGCACGTCTTACTTTTTCGAATTCTCACAAGGCCGAAAAGAAGGGAGATCAAAAGAAAAACGAATAAAGTTGCCGCCACTGGGAACCCTTCCCTAAATCCCGAGTTGATCCAGGTTTGCGCCTCGGTAAAAAAACGAATTCCGTCTTTTTGGGCTTGGGAAAAAGCGACTAACGTTGGAATTTTTCCGGGCCTTTCAATGAATAAAAACGACTTAAGAATCGTATGAAGAATCAAACCTCCGATTCCCGCTAAAAGAAGAATCTTTGAACTTTCCGGAAAAAATCGTTTCCAACTCCGATTCGAGGATTTTGAATCCGAAAAGAAAAACCCGGCTAGAATTCCGGGAATTACGAGTTCTATCACAAGGATCCGATCCGAGGCGATCGTCAATACGATCCACATAAATAGATAAGCGGCTCTTCGTTTATCAAGTTTGTTATGAAGAAGCGGCCATGCATAGAGCGCGACGAGAAAGGCGCTTGCGTGGATCGAAGGAAGAAATAGAATATAAAGGGTCGGGAATTCCGGTGCGGCCAAAAGCAAACCGGAAACAAAAAGCAGAATCCAGGATTTGATTCTTCTTGTATCTTTTTTCGTCAGCGGTGTTCTCTTTTTTTCCTCCCTTTGAAAGATCCAAAATCGTTCGAGTAACACCGTACATAAAATCGTTTGTAAAAACGCGAACGTCAACAATGCCCTTTGTGCGTTTCCGAAGATCAAAAATAGAATCGATACGATCGGGAAGTCTGGAAAAAAATAGGGAGAGGGAGTAAAGGACCAAGAAAAAAAATTCCCTTTGTCTCGAAACAGGTCCAAAGCCAGGCTCGGCAAATAAAGAATGTCCGAGTTTTGGTAGATTTCTTCCGGACTCAAGGCCAAAGAAACAAAGAGGGATAGGAAGAATAGGATTAGGGTGATTCCATACTTGAACATTCTCTCCGAAAGGATTTATAGATTCTCCGAAGGGTAAAGCTAAAAAAAGAACTAATCCTGGACAAGCCAAGGCTTTCTCGAATCCTTCTTCCTAAGATGAGTTATTCGGCGGGAAAGAAACATTGGATTTTATTGGGAGCTGGTTTTTTGTTCCTATTCGTTTTAGATTTTCTTTTTTTCCGCGTTTTGATTTGGAAAGTCCCGAACGAATCTCCCTGGAGCTCGAATCACTTTTATAACTTTCTCTACGAGTATCATTCTCTAGTTTCTAAACCGAAACTTCGTCCGCGCATTCTCATCGTCGGTTCCAGCATCGCACACTATTCCTTCGATCGCGAGTCCTTTCAACGTGAAATTTTGAAACGAACCGGAAAAGAAATCGAAGTGGAATTTTTATCTTATGCAGGAATGACTCCTTTGGACGCTTGGCTGTGTAGAAAGAAGATCGCGGATTTGGGACCGGACTTTGTGATTTTCCCGATCAACTTTATCGACTGGAGATTACACCGCGCGTATTCTCTCGATCCTTCGAATAAAAACGAAACGATCCCTTCCGAGATTTTAGTCTTGGACGCGTTGAATTTTTTTGAAGCGCCTCAGTCTCGATTTATATTCCCTCTGGAGACTGCGAAGGAATTTTTTTCCGTCCTTGGTTTTGCAAAAACCTCCGAGTATATCACGGCGTATCTTTTCGGATTCTATCGTTATAAGGATATTTTTTGGAAGAATCTTCGTTCCCTCTATGATCACCGTTACGGAAGGAATACGAGCTATCACGGCTACAACGGAGTGCAGATTCCGGAGCGTGTGACTTCTCTCGGCTGGACCGGTAAGAAGTTTTCCTTTCTGTTGACTCCGAAGATGAGAAAAGAAGGCTTTTTGGTTCAGATCGTTCCCGAAGTTCTCAAATCCGGTCCCGTGAAAATCACATTCCGAAATAAGAATGGAGTTCAAGCGTTTACGTTTGCCGATCCCGGTTGGAAAAAAATTCTTCCGGATCGAACGTTCTCGGACGGATCGGAGAATGTCCCGATCACCGCGGAACTTTCCAATACCTGGACTCCCTTTTATGCGGAAGGGGAGAATAAAGATTGGAACTACGATTCTCTGGGAGTTCGTCTTCAGCAAACCTTCGGAACGGACGTTCCTCGGAACGGAATGCAATACACAAGAGAGGAACGTCTGGAAGACCTTCGATATTTAAACATGAGTGATTTAGAATATTCTAAATACTTTAATTTTCGATTACTGGACGATTACGATAAAAGACCGGGGATCGGATATCTGATCGCGCTTCGCGACGCCAAACACCGAATTGCCGAAGAAAAGTTCGTCCCCGTTCTTCATTTTGAGTATTTGCAAAAACTGACCGATTTCTTAAGGAAAAAGCGAATTCCTCTCTGGATCATCAACAATCCGGAGAACCCGATCAGTCTGGATTGGTATGAGAATTCTCCTTGGTATCGGGACCATCTTACATTCTTAAACGGTCTTTCCGGGGAAGGTGTTGTTTTCAGTGATTTGAGACATTCTCTCCGAATGCAGGACTTCAGCGATTATCATCATTTTACTTTTCCGGGAATGATTAAAATGAGTTCGATTTATGCAGAAGAATTCGTCCAAATTTCTGAAAGACAAGGTGATAAACCTGTAAAACCTTGATAAACAAGCCGTATGCGGTTAATTTTATAAATTGAGAGGGCGGGTTTCACCGTTTAAAATATAATATGAGCAGGGTCAAAGTTGCCGTTTTAGGCGCCACTGGTTCCGTAGGTCAGCGATTCATCCAATTGCTGGAAAATCATCCGTACTTTGAGGTCACACACCTCTGCGCTTCCGAAAATAGCGCCGGTAAGACGTACGGTGATGTAATGAAGAAGAGATGGAAAATTTCTTCCGATATCCCTGCTTATGCTAAGAATATTGTCATCACAACTCCCGAGCCCGAAAAAACGAACGGTGTCGCATTAGCATTTTCCGGTTTGGATGCGAGCATCGCCGGTGAAGTGGAGACCGCCTACGCTTCGGCGGGGATTCATATCATTTCGAATTCTAAAAATCATAGGATGGATCCGATCGTTCCGATTCTTTCCGCAGAAGTGAATGCTTCTCATTTGGATGTTCTCTCTTCGCAGAAGACAAAGGGAAAAATCATCACGAACTCGAATTGTACGATTATGGGCGTGACCATTTCGCTCAAACCTTTGTATGATCTTTTTGGAATCGAGTCCGTTATGCTCTTTTCGATGCAGGCGATCACCGGTGCGGGTTACCCTGGAGTTCCTACGATGGATATTCTGGGGAACGTGGTTCCTCATATCGGCGGTGAAGAGGAAAAGGCCGAAATTGAACCTCTGAAATGTCTCGGAAAAGTGGAGAATGGCAAGATCGTTCACGCGGATTTCCCGATTTCAGCGCATTGCAACCGTGTTGCCGTTTTCGACGGACATACCGTTTGTGTTTCCGTGAAATTCAAAAAGAAAGCCTCGAAAGAAGAGATTCTTTCCGCTTGGAAAAATTTTTCCGGAGAACCTCAGAAGTTAGGACTTCCTCAGGCTCCGAATCCTCCGATTCTTTATAGAGAAGAAGAGGATCGTCCCCAGCCTAGACTGGATCTGGAGACCGGACGGGGGATGACTACGGTTATCGGACGTCTGAGACCGGACCCGATCTTTGATTGGAAATATGTCGTCTTGAGTCATAATACGATTCGAGGCGCGGCCGGCGCTGCGTTATTAAACGCAGAACTTCTTTACAAAAAAAAATTCCTAGGATGATACTGTCATTCGATGTTGGAACCACAAGCCCCTGAATTAAAAGTCGCAGATTATAATACTGCATTACAGTTGACTCAGTCGCTGGAATCCAGGGGTGATTTCCAATACAAGGGAATTCACAAACTTTTGCTAGTGATCGGCGATTGGACGGATAAATACGTCGCGAATAAGATTCTTCCCAACGCCGATCAACTTACTCGGGAAATGAACATCGAAAAAGAGAAGATCGATCAATATCTTCGCGAACTCTGCACAAAATACAATCCTCCGATCGTAAAAAAAATCTGTATGGTGGATTTTAATCCGACCGGAGACGCTTCCGATGGTAAGATCGATTCTTATCTTCGGCTCAATCCAGTCTTTGCAAGGCCGCAACCGGCCGACGCTTCGACGAGTCATCGTTATGTGGACGGAGTGAACTCCACGACCTTTTCTTCGATCCAAAGATGGGCCAAAGAAAAACGGATTTTTCCCGGCAAGGAAGAATTTATCAAACGAATTCATACAGCAATCTTAGAGAATAAGCTTACGGATACATATGCGTCTACGGAGATCGGAAGTCTTTTCAACGATCCTCTGGATGTCACGCCAGGACTAAAACAAGTCACGGTAAATATTCATTTGAAACCGGTTCTAAAAAAACTCGTGGAACAGAAGACTTTATTCTTCTTTCGAAACGAAAACGCACTGAACCCCGGAAATCGTTCCGTATTTTACTATAATGTTCAGGATGAAATTCTCGCGAGAATCGAAGCATACAAATCGTTTCTCAACGATCGATTGCTTCCCGAACTCCAAAAAATCGGAGCGGTAGGATCCTTGTCTTCGGAAGAACAAGAAAGCACGCGCGCACTCGTGAATGCAGTTATGCCTTATTTGAGTCCCGCGTACGGGGATCAAAAGACTGCAATGGAAGAACTCTTAGCCCTCATTCACTTTGAGGAAGAGGATAAAGAGAAAAAAGAAAAGGAAGAAAAGAAGGTCAAACTCGGTGAGATTCTGGATTATATCAAATCCGCGAACCGTCTCGTGGATTTGAACTTCCTTCGCTTTCGCGGTCAGCAGATCGAAGAAGATATCCGTAACCTTGTCGCCAACCACGAACAGATTCTTCATACCGAGTTTGCGGATAAGAACACGCTCTATACCTATGTCCTTCATAAACTTTCGATCTCCGGCGCGATCGAAGCCGCAAGAAAAGTTTTTGCAACGACCGGAAACGACAGTGAGATCCGTATCCTGGATAGAATGAAGATCAAAGACTTTATCGATAACAGAGATCTGATTGCAACCTATGATAAATTAGAGATTTCCAGTCTTTTTAAATACCTGCCTTTTTTCACTCGTCTCTGGAGAAATATTTTCGGGAATCCGACCGTACACAAATACGAAGCGGAACAGATCCGAGCTCACAACGCCGTAGAATTAAACAAACGTGTAATGGAAGCGAGAACCAAGAAGATCCAAGAGGATGCGGCCAAACTCGCGGAAAAACGAGTGAAAGAGAAGGAAGCGAAAGAACAGTCCGAGAAGAATGCTCGTAAACAAAGTTCTTCTCAGAGTAAGGATGACAAGGTTCCTTCGTCGAGTGCCTCGAAGGATATTGATCCGATGAATGCCAAACTTCTCGAAAGAGTTTTGGACGTGTTGGACGATTATTGGTCGAACCGGCAATACCCGGATCGGAACATTCTTCTTTATGAAATGGAAGGAGAAATCAACGAGGAAGGTTTAATCAACTTCTTGAAGAAGTTCGGGAAGAACGAGATATTTTCTTTTATGGTTCGAAATCAAGAGGAAAGATATACGTTCCCGATTCTTGTCACCAAACGGTATCTAAAGAAGAACGGAAGAGATCTGATGGAAAAGGCATCCGCCATTATTAACGAGCAAAAGGATGCGAGTATGCCGGACCAGGACCTTTTTGACTTCTGTATTTCCCTCGATGATTTTCTGAAGAAAACCCTGCCTAAAATCTGATTCCCGATTGTCCAAAGCCCCGCTCTCCCGAATAAAGGTACTACATGAAGAGCGAATCCTCTGTTTTTAGAAAAACCAAAATTATTTGTACCATTGGACCTGCGACCGCCGAGAAAAAAATGATTCAAGCGCTGGCGGAAGCCGGGATGAATGTGGCGCGTTTGAATATGTCCCACGGGAATCATGAGTTTCATAGAAACATCATCCGAAATATCAAAGCCCTCAACAAAGACGTTCTTAAAAATCCGATCGCGATTCTACTCGATACACAAGGCCCTGAAATCAGAACGGGAGATCTTCAGGTGGACCATCTTGATCTCAAGGTTGGAGAAACGTTCACGTTTCATATTATTCCCGGAGAAGAATCCGAGGAACAATCCGTATTCGTAAACTATAAGGACATCGTAAAGGATCTCAAAGTAGGAGACCCGGTCACCGTAGACAACGGTTTGATCAATCTTGTCGTGGAAGAAATCAACGACTTCGCTTTAAAGTGTAAGGTTTTGGACGGGGGAAGGCTCGGCTCCAGAAAACACATCAATCTTCCCGGAATCCGAGTGAATCTTCCTTCGATTACCGCTAAGGATCAGAAAGATATTCTTTTCGGTTTGGAAGAAGACGTGGACTTTATCGCTCTTTCCTTTGTGCGCTCCGTCGAGGACATCAATCAATTAAAGAAGATCATCGACGATAATAAGGGCCACGCACAGATCATCGCAAAGATCGAAGATCAGGAAGCGGTTCGAAATATGAAAGAGATCGTCGCGGCCTCGGATGGTGTGATGGTAGCGAGAGGGGATTTGGGTGTAGAAGTCCCGATCGAAGAACTTCCGATCTTACAAAGAGCTATTATCAAAGAATGTGCGCTTCGCGGTAAAAGAGTGATCGTCGCGACCCACCTTTTGGAGTCGATGATCAACAACCCTTCTCCTACGAGAGCGGAAGTTACCGACGTCGCGAACGCAGTATATGAGGAGGCGGACGCTATTATGCTTTCCGGTGAGACTGCCGCTGGTAAATTTCCCGTTCGTTGTGTGGAGATGATGGATAAGATCGCACAACGTGTCGAACGGACCGGCGGTGTCGACTATGTGAGGGAAAAAATTCCTCAGGATAAAAAGGAACAAATGGCGAAGTCCGCTTCGGAACTTGCGGATTCTCTCAAGTGCCCCGCGATCATCGTTATCACGAGGAGAGGAACGACGGCTTTGAATGTGGCCGGCTTTCATCCTTACTACCCGTTGATCTACGCCTTTACCAATATGACAACGGTTAGACGAAAGCTATGGTTGACTCGAGGTGTAATTCCCTATCGTATCGATTTCTCCAGAGATCCTGAAAAAACGATTCGTCTTGCGATTGAAACCTTAAAAAAAGCGGGAAGGCTCGAAGACGGAGATCAGGTAGTGATTCTATCCGATATCATCGCGGGCGAGGACAGAGTGGAAACGATTCAGATTCGAGAAGTCAAGACCTATCCGGCAATCGAAGCGGAAGCCCTGTCCAAATAATCGATCGCGTGAATTATTAGCTTAAGAAGAAAACCGTCTTATTCGCACGAATGTCCGGGCAAAGACGGTTTTAGATTTTTTATAACCCTTTCTCTAAGTTCCAGAATCTGTTGAATATACTTTTCAAGTTTTTAGCTTTCAGAGTCAAAAAATTGAGTTCGGTATAAAGTGCAGTGGATAAGCGACAACGCATAATTCTTGCAGAAACGTTTTCGCATCGGGATGAGATTCCCACTCGCGGGTAAACGGTGATTTTAAGATCTTAAATCGTCTTTTCGAATCGAAAGATTATTATTTTTACGACCCTTAGAAACGTGCCTCCATTTTTTGAAGATTTGTCCGCGAGGATAATCTCGGAAAGAGAAGGAACACTTTTCAATTGAAAGATTTTTTTGTCTCCTTATAGGATCATTGAAGGAGTCGATGGTTCCGAGTCGAGAGGGTCCTTAGTGGAAACTATCCGCGTGAAATTGACTTCAATCTTGGGTCCGTTGGTTCTCCTTAAATTCTTAGATTGAATGAGAATTTGCAAATCGCAATGGAAAAGAGCGTTGAAAACAATACTGCCCTTTGAAGAGGTTCCCTAACACGACTCGGGGATGATATTTTGAGGGTGCACGCAAGTTTACGAAAAGCGGATTCATTTTTAATTTTATAAAAAAAATTCCAGCATATACTCGTCTTAAAAACTTCTATGGAATGAAGATTGCGAATCGAACTGCGGAAGGATATATTCTACGCAACTCAGGAGCGCATCTATTGAAATTGCTTGATATGGGTGCATTCACTTCCAAGAGAAGAAGACAGTATGGCCTTTTCTTTACTTGGATTCTTTTTTGAGAATTGCGATGATCCACTCGCTATGAAGCGGGCGATAGATAGATACTTCTAAAAAAGACCAATCCATCCTAACCTTAGAATGTCCTAGTGAGCCAGCCCGTAGAGTTCCTTTGTTTGAAAATACGAATTAAAAGGAAAATCAGGAACGAATTTTACGATGTAGATTGGAAAATTACAATCTGCGAGTGGATAGAATAAGTTGGTTACCGAAGAAACCATAAGGATAGAATTCGATGCTAAAAGAAGGCGGAAGAGAAGGTTAAAACCGGACTGGAGTCTTACGGCTTCAGCAAAAATCAATCTTTTGGAGAAACGTTATCCGGCACCTTCAAAAAAGATTGTAAGAACTCTCCCATTCCGAGTTTTTCGAGGGCTTCTACAATCATTCCTGTATAGTTGATTGAAGATTGAAATTTTTCAAATTCGAGGCGGACCCTAAGTTTCTGAATATGAAGGTATAACTTCAATTCTTCCATACTCATTTCAGAAGGATCTTTGCCAAGAAATCGGTCACTTCCTTCAAAAGGATTGAAATCCGGAAATTCTTTCATTTTCGATCCTTGATCTTTAAGGAAGAGGCCGCGAGCCAAAGAAAGACGAATGCGAAGAGAGAACTGGCTCCTCCGGTTCCGAGACTCGAGAGGAGAATGTCTCCTCCCGTGATTCTAAACAAGAAAAAGAAGAAGGCCCCTAAAAAAGAAACGGCTCCGATCCCTAAAAAGAAGAGGCCCAACTTTAAGAAGATATAGGCCTGGATTCCCGCCTGAAATCTTCTTAATAAATATTTTTGTCCATAGAGAAGGAGGGTCTGAAAGTATTCCAGGATGGAATCTACAAGGGAGAGGAAATGCGATTTGAGATCGTTTCCTCTTTTCGTATAATCGGAGTCATATGATTCCGTCGTGGAATCTGATTTTCTTTTTTTTGCCATCTTTTCCGTTTCGTTATTTTCTTCGGATCATCATTCCGATGAGGAGCCCGATTCCAAGTCCTACTCCGAGTCCGATGAGAGTTGCTTTCTGCGGATTTTCTTTGATATAAGTTCCGGTTTCGTCGATAATTTGTTTCGCTTTCTCGGAAGTGTCGCCTGAGATCTGTTTGATTTTCTCTTTGAGATCGGAGACGTGCTCTAAATATTCTTCTCGCGCCTTTCCGGTGATTCTCTTTGCTTTGTCTTTGAGTGATTCTACTTCTTCATTGAAATCTTCCGCTCTGGATGTCATGGATGATTCCTCCCGGATTCTTTTTCTAAGTTTTATACCTGTGGAATCAACCACTTTCGTCCTTTTGGGAACAGGTTTTTCTCTCGAATTTTAGGGTCTAATGGAAAGGATGGAAAGAATCTAACTTCGGAGATCTGTGTTTCCGAGTCTTCAGAATGAAAAGATAGAATCTTGGAGTATTTTCGGCCCAAGAGTGATGAACTGGAAGCCGATAAGAATTCTGACATTCTCATGTGAAATTTTTTTTTCAATAAGAATCATAAAATATCAGGACATACGTATGAATTGGATCAGCAAACTGGTTCGTCTCAGAAGACGTCAAAAGCAAAGAATCTTCAATAAGGCGTATCGCCAGGCCTTGAAGTTGATGAAAAAAGAATTCAAGGCAGAAAGAGAACGGCATCTTCAAGCTGAGAAAGAACTTGAGAAATATTATAGAAAGGACGTTGATACAGAAGCCAAGAAAACTCGGAAGAAAATTCAAGAACTGGACAACTTCAAACTCTTACTTGAAAGGAGAGAAATGGAATTGGATTCTAAGATTGCATTTTTGAACGAGCAACTTCAGAAGATTGAGGAACTCAAAGCAAGGATGGATGGGGCGGTGAACTTGATGGCGAGAGCCGGTTCTCTTTCGAATGGCGCAGTGGATGACGCGGAGAAAATCAAACAAACCCTCAAGAAAGTTTTTTAATTTTCTATGGATCCTTCCGAGCTGAAAAGAATCGAGGAACGAACTCCTTCCGGTTGGAAAATTTCTTTTCGGGACGAGGTTCCGGTTTTGGAGAAGATTTTTTGTTTCAGGTCCTACAAATCCGCCGTTGAATTTGTAAATGCGTTGGCCGGGATCGCGGAGGAGATGGATCACCATCCGGATCTTACGCTTCGGTATGACTCCGTTACCGTCGAGATCACCACGCATTCTAAGAGAACCATTACCGATCTAGATTTTTCCTTTGTAGAGAAGGTTGAGAGGGGATATCCTACATTCTTGTAGAGAATGTTCTTTTCTAAGGGGATTTGCGAATATAGCGTTCTTAACTTGGGAAGTCCTACGGACTGGGAATTGCCTTTAGGAAATATATGGTCATCTCTAAAACAAGTCTTACAAAATTACATACAGATTAGCTGACATCACCTTCGCATTTTTAAGTGGTACCTCCTATTTCAATTAGATTGGAGCCGGAGATTCCTCCTCTGAAAAATAAAATTATCTAAATTAAAAACCTCGCGAAATATTCCTTTTTTGCGTAAGTTTTTCCGAAGAATCTTTCGTTTCAGAGTTCGAAGAAAATTCTTTTCTTATGAAAGAGCCGCACTGAACTAGAATGGAAAATCGGAAAGGATTAATTGATTCTTTTCCTATGTTCGAGGAAAGGAGAAAATCGGATTCGGTTCAAATTCAAGACGCTTTATTATTCTATTTTTTGAAAGATCGAGAAGAAGAATGAATTTATAATATTTGTGAAAGGTGGGAGATCCTGAATTAAAAACATTTGAAATAGAATTTCCGACTCCCACTTCATCGATCCAGAGGAGATAGTTGAAAAGGTAGCAACGCGAAACACCGTGTCCTTGGGCAAGGGTTCCGAGGAGTATCCAATCTCTTGTTCGAATTCTTGCGTTGATTCTTTTCATTCTTCCCTTCCCGGCGTTTGCTTGGTAGAGAGTCTTTCCGGCTTTTCTATTCAGTCGTTTCGAAGAGGCGATGTATTTACTGTATTTTTTTAGAAGTTCAGGAAGCCTTTTCGGAAGTTTTTTGCGATCTTTCACATCGAGTCTTTGGAGATACTTTTTTGGAACAAGCAATGTGACTACATCTGCTGAATTTTCATTAAAGGAAGAATGAATTTCAAAATCCTGATTTAAGAATAACGCCTTCATACCTCTTACGGTTCTCAAAAGTATTTTTGCATCGTCCCAATTTGAAAAAAATCTCCTTTTTCAATATTTTTTTTACTGGAGGAGAAGACTCTGTTTATTGGAAGTTTTTCGAAGGTGAGAGTTCCCACGTCTTCTTGTGCCAAAGTTCGAATTGCGCTTATTAGGAAGGTTTGAAAATAGAATTCTTCTTAAGTATTTGGTGAACGAAGTAAGGAATGCAAATAGAAGCGTGGAGAAAGAGAAAATTCTTCGAAAAAAAATAAAAAGCCCGGAAATATTCCGGGCTTTTTATTAGGAGTTCCCACTATTGTTCTCGGTGGACACTCCCTTCAATGGGAGATTGATTTTACTTACTTCAGTCTGGGATTACAATATTATCATAGTTGTCGGTAAAGCGATATCCGATTCCCCAGATCGTTTCAATCCATTCCGGTTGCGCCGAGTTTTTTTCAAGTTTAGAACGAATTCTCTTCACGTGAGAATCTATCATTCTTTCAAAGCCGTCCCATTCCATTCCCCAGACTGCTTCTAAGATCATTTCTCTAGAGAAAACCTTCCCCGGGGAAGCGGCCATCAATTGTAGGATGTCAAACTCTTTCCGGGAAATATTCACGATGTTATCTTTGAGAGTGACTCTTCTTCGAACAGGATCGATTTTCAGAGAACCGCGGATAATTTCCCCGCTTGCGCCGACGTTCGGTTTGATTCCCGCTTTTTTATCCCATCTCCTAAAAAAAACGTCGACCCTTGTCTTGAGTTCTCTAACGGAAAAAGGCTTTGTAATGTAATCATCCGCACCCAATTCGAGTCCCATGATTCTGTCGATTTCTTCATTCCTTGCAGTAACGATGAAGATTGGAGTATTTTCGTCGTTCCTTCGGACGGTCCTGCAAACTTCGATTCCATCTATGTCGGGAAGGGAGAGATCCAAGATGACCATGTCGGGATGGTTTGCTTTGTAGAATTTAAGACCTTCCTCTCCGCTTGTCTGGAGAGTGGTTGAATAGTGCGCCGAATCTAAGGATTTTCGAATTAAATTTCCAATATCCGGATCGTCCTCAATCACTAAAATTGTTTTCATTATCAAGCCCCCGAGAGAGATTAGAGGATAAATTTACCTTATCTGCAACAGATAAAACCGATGAAATGTTAATAAAGGAAAATTTTTTATCCGACACATTTTTACCAGATTCTCATCCGAATTTATATTCTGAGAATATTGAAAACAGTCCTCAAAGGTGAAAAAACTGTGAATTGTGTTAAATTGTATTTAAAACGACTTAAAAATTAAAACTGTGTGCTAAATTCATGAATGCGTATACAAGCAACCCGCTTACCTGGGCGATCCTTTCAGTAAATGAAGACGAACTCAATTCAGAAGATGTTACGAGACAATTGGACTTAAAACCTGATTTCAGTACCCCGAGGATGGCGACCGATAAGGAAGGAAAGCCTCTCGGTTTTGGTCACTGGCAACTTCATTCTACCTTGGATGCGCATGCGCCACTGGAAGAACATATTCTCCAGATTTTAGAGAAAATTCTTCCTTCCCGCCATAAGGTGAAAGAATTCTCCGGGAAACATAGCCTCTGCTTGTATGTCTCCGTAGAATTTGCAGATCATTCTCTAAAGGAGACGGAGATATCCCCGAAACTTCTCCTTCTTTTGGGGAGTCTCGGAATCAAGTTAATTTTTCAGCCTTGGAAGAGGGAAGAAAAGAGAAGACGTTCAGAAGATTAAGAGAGAACGATCCATTCTATAGAATTGAATGAGCTTCTTAAAAGCTGGACTCGCACCGGTTAGAACCAAGGTTCTGTTTTTCAATCTCAGGTCGAATGCGAATGAAAGAATTTTCATTGCGACTGGAAGAGGAAGGACCTGAACCCCTCCGAGATTGATCTTTACATGAAGGCTCGACTGATAGAAGACAAGCGCGAGGATGGATTTTAACTCATCGAAGGATGATTCGTCGAAGATCGCGGTTAGAGGTACTACTTCCGTGGACTGTCGGTTCTTTCGGATTTCGAAATGCTGATACCTTTGGATAGGGTCCATTTTTTTTCTTCAATCGTATCTTTCTTTGGAAGCCTTTTTTGTGAGACATCCTACAAGAGAAAGATTCTAAAAGTCAGGAGAATCTTTTTTTGGAATGAAATCAAGGAGGAAAAAGCTAAAGTCAGATGAATGAATTGAGCCGGGAAATTTTGATTCGGAGAGCCAAATTCTTATCCGTTATAAGAAACTTTTTTGAAGAGAAAGATTATCTAGAGATGGACACGCCTTGTCTAAAAGCCGTTCCTTCTATGGAACCGTATCTGGATCCTTTTTTGGTTCATTCCCCTTCTCAAAATGAGAAGGGATATTTAATTACGTCTCCTGAATATTCTCTTAAAGAAATTCTCTCAAAAGGATTGGAGAGAATTTACGAAATTACCCACACGTTTCGTTCGGGAGAAGAAGGGAGTCCTTTTCATAGCGCGGAATTCCTGATGTTGGAATTCTACACTCTCGGAATGAGTTTGGAAGGTTTGATGGACTTTTGCACGGAATTCCTTGAAGTCCTCGAGAGGAGATTTCAGCCTTTCGGTTTTCAGAGGAGCGACGTCCGAAGAATTTCCGTCGAGGAAGCTCTCCGAGAATATGCCGGATGTGGGATCTCTCACGAGGAACTCAATCGTGTAGTGAAGGACCGAAGACTTACAGCAAATCCGGATGAAGAGAGGACGTATGAAGATTCTTTTTTCCTTGTCTTCTTAAATCTCGTGGAATCAAACCTTCCGAAAGGTTTTAATTTCCTCTATCATTATCCTCCGGAGCTTGCCGCTCTCTCTCAGATTGAAAACGGTTTTGCGAGAAGGTTCGAGCTTTATTTCGGAAACTTAGAATTGGGAAACGCGTTTCAAGAGCTTACAGATCCGGAAGAACAGTTTTCTCGTTTTCGTTCCGAGCAGAATCTTCGGAGAACTTTGGGAAAGGAGATTTTCCCGATCGACCCCGGGTTGGAACGGGCCCTCCGAGAAGGAATTCCGAATTCTTGTGGGATCTCCATCGGTTTGGATAGACTTTTCTTGTCTATCCTCGGAGGGGCCTCTCTCAGAGAAACGAGCCCTTATTATGGGAAGTTCTGACAAACAAAGGGTCAACAATTCGTTTCGAAAGTTCGATACTATATATACATAGCTTCTCTCTAACAAAAATTTATTCTTTTATAGGAAGACCTGAGATAGAATGGGAAAGTAGGACCTCCATCTTTCAAGGGGATTGCCTGGAAATTCAAAAGATAAAAAAAAGAATCCCATTACGGACCCGTAATGACATTTTGAAGAGAAAGAACAAAGAGAAGGGACTAAAAACTTTGGTTGCAGGGAATGAATTCTTCCCTAAATCTTGGTGCGGCGGGGATCATGGCGAAAAAAGAAAACTACTACGTTACAATCAAGGGTAGAAAGTACGACCGAGAGCTCATTCAGCTTGCGGAAGAATTTACTTCGAGCAAACGCGATGGTAGAATTTCGGTGAACGACGCGAAGCAACTCTTAAAAGCGGTAAAAGATAATAACAGTTATACGGATATCGAGAAAAATACGATCGAGCACATTCGGGAAAATTACAAATTCACGGAAAAAGCGGACGAATGGTTTCGGACCGAAGTTCGAAAATGGGCGGCAAAACGGGTTCAAGACGGCAAAAAGAAGAGTGAGAAAAGTGTCTCTCTTCACGTTCCGGAAGAAGAATCTCCTGAGGCAAATTTCCCCGCGAGTTGGGGAGAAGAAGACGTGGGAACTCCCCAAGAATCTCCAGCGAGAGAATACACGAATTATATCCCGACTCCTTCCGCAAAGCCGCATCTTAAAAAGGACAAGACGGTTCCGATTCTTATCTTCCTCGCTGGACTTCTGATTCTTCTTGGATTGATCTATTTTTTCTGGACCCTTTTCTCATCCGAGAATAAAGAAAGACCGATCGAAACGGCAAGAGTCGTTGAAGAGAAAGTTCTCCCGAAGGAAAATGTGGGAACTCCCAAAGAAGAAAAAAATCTTCCCTCAAAAGAGAACAAGGCAGAATCCGAAAAACAATCCTCTTTCTCTTGGTTTGGAAAAGGGGACGCGGAAACATTCTCTTCCAATCCGAAATTCAAGACGATTGAAACAAATCCGATTCGCTTTGAGAAAAATAGCATCCAGGTTCATAAGGAATCGAGACCAAGTCTCAATCAACTTTCAAGATGGATGAAAGAGGATTCTAAGATTCGTGTGAAAATCATCGGGCATACGTCTCTCGAAGGAACAGAGGCCGTAAACCGAAAGGTTTCCCTTCTCCGGGCCGAGATGGTTCGGGATTATCTTGTCGGAAACGGGATTTCCGGAGATCGATTTGAAATCATTCCTAAAGGTGCGAGTGTTCCGATTGGAGACAATTCCAAAGAGGAAGGAAAGGAAAAGAATCGAAGGGTAGAACTTAGAATTCAGAACTAAAATCTTTATTCCCCTCGAAAGAATCCGGAGAAAAAATTCTCCGGAGGACCTCCCACTTTTTCTCATCCAAAACCGGTTTTTTTCGGGATCATTTCTCCCTGATCTTGAAAATTAGAATTTCATCATTGGATTCTAAGAACTTTCTTTTGGTGTGGGAACTCTCACCTTTTCAAAATCCTATTTTTCAATCTTCTTCTGAAAAATCCTATACAAACTAAATGCTTGCAAGAGCATGAATTTATAACTTGTCCCCATATTCGATGAACTAAAAAGGACAGTGTTTTGGTGCGGATCCGATCTTGACGAAAGAAGGAAATCCAAACGTTCCCTTCCCCAAAAAGGATCCCAACAAAACGGACAGCGCTGAAGGCATCTTTGGATGCGCCTTAAGAACTCTTCGGTCCGCTCTCTTTGGTGTCGCACCAAGGACAGGTTTCAATATCAACGGAGAAAACAATGGCATTCGATATAGAAATGATTCGCGCCCGATACGCAAAGATCGGGGATCTTGTTACAAAAGCGAGAAACGTTGTTGGACGACCTCTTACTCTTACCGAAAAAATCCTCTATTCTCATCTCTGGGACGGGGAACCAAAAACAGCTTACGAAAAAGGAAAGTCTTATGTGGACTTTGCTCCCGACAGAGTGGCGATGCAGGACGCGACCGCGCAGATGGCGCTTCTTCAGTTTATGTCCGCAGGAAGAAACACCGTCGCTGTTCCTTCTACGGTACATTGTGATCACCTGATTCAAGCAAAAGACGGCGCAACGGAAGATCTAAAAACCGCAAACGACGTAAACAAAGAAGTCTATGATTTTCTTTCTTCCGTTTCCAACAAGTACGGAATCGGATTCTGGAAACCGGGTGCGGGAATCATTCACCAAGTCGTATTAGAAAATTATGCATTCCCCGGCGGAATGATGATCGGAACTGATTCTCATACCGTAAACGCGGGTGGCCTCGGAATGATCGCGATCGGAGTCGGTGGGGCCGACGCGGTGGACGTGATGGCGGGAATGGCTTGGGAATTAAAATTCCCAAAACTCATCGGAGTAAAACTCACCGGTAAACTTTCCGGTTGGGCTTCTTCGAAAGACGTTATCTTAAAAGTGGCCGGAATTCTTACCGTAAAAGGTGGAACCGGCGCGATCGTAGAATACTTCGGAGAAGGCGCGGAAAGCCTTTCCTGCACTGGAAAAGGAACGATCTGTAATATGGGCGCGGAGATCGGAGCTACCACTTCCGTTTTCGGTTACGACCAGAACATGAAAGAATATCTCTTGAACACGAATCGTAAAGACGTTGCGGAACTCGCGGACAAAATCAAGGAACATCTCAATGGAGACAAAGAAGTCTACGCGGATCCTTCGAAATATTTCGATCAGGTGATCGAGATCAATCTTTCCGAACTCGAACCACATATCAACGGTCCGTTTACTCCCGATTTGGCGACTCCTCTTTCCAAGTTCAAGGAAGCGGTCGCGAAAAACGGTTGGCCGACCAACTTGGAAGTCGGACTCATCGGTTCCTGTACGAATTCTTCTTATGAAGATATCACACGCGCGGCTTCGATCGCAAAACAAGCTTCCGAGAAGAATCTGGAAGTCAAAGCGGAATACACCGTGACTCCGGGTTCTGAGATGATTCGTTATACGATCGAAAGAGACGGACTCATCAAAACATTCTCCGATATTGGAGGAGTGGTTCTCGCGAACGCTTGCGGTCCTTGTATCGGTCAGTGGAGTCGTCAGACAAAAGATCCGGAAAGAAAGAATTCTATCATCACTTCGTTTAACAGAAACTTTGCGAAGAGAAACGACGGCTTTGCGGGAACTCACGCGTTTGTCGCGTCACCCGAAATCGTAACCGCATTTGCGATCGCCGGAAAATTGGATTTTAATCCGTTAACCGACACTCTGAAGAGTAAAGACGGAAAAGAAGTAAAACTCGATCCTCCTACTGGTTTGGATTTTCCTCCAAAAGGTTTCGACGTAAAGGACGCGGGCTTTCTCGCGCCGGCAGAAGACGGCTCCAAAGTAAACGTTGCGGTGGATCCCAAATCCGATCGTCTTCAATTGCTTTCTCCGTTTACTCCTTGGGAAGGAACCGATCTAAAAGGATTAAAACTTCTCATCAAGGCGAAGGGAAAGTGTACGACAGACCATATTTCGATGGCCGGTCCTTGGTTGAAATACAGAGGACATTTGGATAACATCTCCAATAACCTTTTGATCGGCGCGGTAAACGCCTTTAACGATAAAACCAACGCGGTGAAGAATCAGCTAACGGGAGAATACGAACCCGTTCCTCAAACCGCAAGAGCTTACAAGGCAAAGGGGATCGGATCGATCGTAGTAGGGGACGAAAACTACGGAGAAGGTTCTTCGAGAGAACACGCGGCCATGGAACCGAGACATCTCGGCGCGAGAGCGGTTCTTGTGAAATCCTTTGCGAGAATTCACGAAACCAACTTAAAGAAGCAGGGGATGCTTGCTCTTACGTTTGCAGACAAAGCGGACTATGATAAAATTCAAGAAGAGGATACGATCGACATTCTCGGTCTGACTTCTTTTCAAGAAGGAACTCCTCTGACTCTCGTTTTACACCACAAAGACGGATCTAAGAATGAGATCAAAGTGAATCATACGTTCAATGCTCAGCAGATTGCTTGGTTCAAAGCGGGAAGCGCTCTGAACCTGATCAGCGAAGAACAAAGAAAGAAAGGGTAAGCTTTTTCGATCGTCTTCTTTTTAAGATTTTTTCTTAGAAAGAAGACGTTTTCTCTCCTTCTCGTAATTCCTTTTTTCCCATAAAAAGTCGTACCTCTCACCTTCGATGAATCACTTTACCAAGAAAAGAAACTGAAACAAGAATCGCCAAAAAGTGAAGCGTTTTTGTAGGAGCTCTTACTTCTACATCATAGTAAAACTCTGTGAGAGTTCCCACATTTTCCTAAAATGAAACAATTTCGCGTCGAGGAGGAGAGAAGAGGTCGACAAAGCGACCGAACAAGCCGGAAAGCTCTTGTGGGAACTCTCACAAGATGCAAATTCTTCTAGGAAACGTTTTTAACTTACTTCGAAGATTTTTTCTTCGTTTCGGGTTCCAAACCTTTTCTGATGACTCTTGCAATTTCTTTAATCGTAGCTTGGATTTCTGCTGGGGGAATTTTATAGACGCACTGGCCCATAAAACCTAACGCGAAGGTAAGAGATGAGATTGCATAAGCGATCGATTTGAGGTCCGCTTTGGGGTCGATTTTCCCAGCCTTCTTGAATTTCTCAAGTTCGGCGGTGAACTCGGGAAGAGCCTTCGTATAGATTTTTTTCTGGATGATCTGACTGACTTCCGGATCCAAGATGATTTGGCTCACCGCGACTTTCATAAAATCTTCGGCTTCTCGAAAGTCTCTGCATTTTCCGGACATGGAATACTGAAGACTTGCTTCTAAATCTTGATAACTCTCTTGGTTTTTTTGACGCGTTGAGGTTTCATCCGAATTGATTTCATCGGATCGGGTAAGAATGGCTTCCAAAAGACCTTTTTTGTTTCCAAAGTAACGAAAGATCAAGGCTTCGTTGGCATTGGCAAGTTTCGCAATATCTTTTGTATTGGCCGCATCATATCCTTTTTTCGCAAAAACTTGTATGGCGGCTAAGAGAATGGCGGTTTCGGTGGCCGAACGGTCCCGTTTTCGGATGATCGTTTCACAAGCATTTTCATCCTTTATGAGTTGTTCTGAGTTGTTTGCCTTCGACCTTGCCGATTTCATTTTGATCCCTATAAAAGTTACGTTGGAAGCGGTGTCACTCACTATTTCCAGAGAATTCCCTGATAGGAAGTCTTTCAGAACGGAGTCGCATTAACACACGTTCGCTTGAATAAGACGCCCGATAACGGAACATCCTTTCAATGAGACCCTGTCTTCCCTTTTTTCCGTTCTGAATTTTAATCTAGATTGTCATTTTCTGAGCGTTTGAAAAAGATTGCAATAAGTAAGTAAGCAATTACATAAAAAGAGGACGTAAAATGACGCCAAACTCCTCCCGGAAGATCGGTTCTTCTTTCATTTCCAGTGTTTCGCAGGAAGGTTCTTTACAAAAGATTTCTTCGAATCGAAGGGACCTCCTGATCGCGGCGGTTCTCTTTGTGATTTCGGTGCTTCTTTTATTTCCCAACATCGGATCAAGGGCAGTGCTTCCTCAAGGAGACGAAGAGATGCACATCGCCACGATTCGAGAGAGCATTCAGAGCGGAGAAATTCTTTTCCCCAGATTCGAAGGGATCATGAACCTATATAAACCACCCGTACTCTTTTGGACTGGTATCGCATCCGATTTGATTTTTGGTATGAGTCTAACTGCGGAAAGACTTCCTTCTTTGTTTCTCTTTGCAGGTACGGGAATTTTGATTTATTTCGCTTTGAGGCTTTTCAAAGCGGCTCCGATCTATTCTGCGATCATCGCATCCAGTTATCTTCTTACCTTGGGAGTTTTTAAATTTTCGAGACTAGTGATGATGGAAGCGTTGATGACTTTTCTTCTTACGCTTTCCACGTTTCTCTTGCTCGTATTTTTCAAAAAGAAAAATCGTTCTTATTTGATCGGAGCCGCCTTCGTATCCGGGTTTGCTTGTTTGGTAAAAGGGCCATTGTTCCAAGTATATTCCGGAACTTTGTTGGCGGGTTGGGCGTTCCTTCACGCGTTTCAATTCACAGCCAATGGAGAATGGTCCGGTAAAAAAAGATTTTTCAGGATGACATTGGATCAGATTCTCTTTCACACGATTTCTCTCGGCGTCCTTGCGCTCTGGGGAGGAATTCTGACTTCACTTTCACCGGCAGGAAGCGCCTTTCTCAAAGTATTCTTTTTTACCGAGAACTTAGGAAAATTTTCTAACGCTACGACGAATCAAAATGAGTTGATTATCCTTTTGGGGTGGGTCCTGTACTGTCTTCCTTTTACACCTTTCCTTTTGGAAACGATGTCGAAGTCGATTCTAAAAGTAGCTCCTAGTTTTGGAGGAATGATAGGCAGGACCCTTATTTTTTCTACGGTTGCAATTTCCATAATACACGAATTGCCGAATCGAAAGGATTATTACTATATTCTTCCGTTGATTCCTCTAGCGTTTATCGGAGTCGGCCTGTATTTTTCCAGAAGCGAACAAGAATCCGCGTTATCCGGAACACTATCGAGAAACTTTCAATTTTTGGTCGTGGTCTCCATCGTCTTAGGACTCGGTAAGATCCTTTTGGATTTTCGGTCAGGGCAGGAAGCATGGGTGGATCTCCTCTGGGTCGGTTTTGCGAATCTTGTAGGAGCCTTCTGGATGATTCCCGAAAGAAAAACGGTGCTTTATAAGACTTCCCTGACTCTCTTACTCGGAACCGGATTCATGTTTTATCTGCAACTGATTCTGATTCCTTCGGTAAATCTTCCCGACGTTCCTTTGAGTGGAAGAATCCAGGAAAGTAAGAATCTTTGTGTCATATCCGAAAATCCTTGGGTTGCATTGACGTTTAAGAACGCATTGCCTACCGCGAAGGTGGAACATTCTTTACCCGGAGCGCAGAGGAATTGTATGGATGGAAAACGAGACGTAGTTGTTTACAGAACGAAAGCTTCGCTTCCGAACGTCTATTCGCCCGCACAGTCTTGGTCGATTTGGAAAAGAGATCTGGGAGTTAAAGAAATTCTAATACACCAGGATTGGTACGATAGAATCCAACTTTACAGCTCCGAGGCGATTCTTTCCGAAAACTCGAAGTCGGTTAACAAATGAATTCTACACTTCGACATCTGGTCCGGTACGCACCGGTTTATGTACTTTTGATTTTGATGTTCGGTGTAATGCTCATCAAATACGGAAGGGCGATTCAAAAGAACGAGTTCTATTCGGAAGAATCCAAAGAAGTGTGTCTAACGTATTGTACAAAATTGACGGGCTGTGTAACGGAAATGTTTCCCGGAATGGTGGCAAAGGAACAATCCGCGAAGATCGAAAATTCATGTCTTAGAGGATGCAGAAAACACTTCGACAAGATGCAGGTTTGTCTCTCCGAAATCGAAACCGCGAGTTGCAAAACTCTCACGGGATGTCTCGAAACCGAAATTAAAAAATACTATTGAGCTTCTTCGTAGAATTTTTTGACTTTCGCGACGTATTTCTGAGTTTCTTTGTAAGGTGGAATTCCACCGTATCGATCGACGGCGCCCGGGCCTGCGTTGTAAGCCGCAAGGGCGTGATCTAAATTCTTATATTTATTTAAGAGATCGCTTAAGAATTTCGTTCCGCCGGCGACGTTTTCAGCCGGATCAGAAGGATCGTCGACGCCGAGGAGACTCGCGGTCGACGGCATAAGTTGCATCAAACCGATTGCGCCCTTCGGGGAAACCGCGTTCGCTTTGAATCCGGATTCCGCTTTGATGACGCTCTGGACGAGAGTTGGGTCGAGGTGATTCTTTTCCGATTCCTTACGAATGATTTCAGCGAGGGTAGGTTCGACGCCTTTGAGTTCGCCTCTTGCGTTTCTCCAGGATTCCGTTTCCGAAGCAGGCTTCGGAATTTCTTGGGCCGATTTGAGAATCGATTCAAAGTTCGCGCTCTGGGTTTTTTGAATCGGGGCGGGAGCCTCCCGAACAAATTGACTCGGAAGACTTTCGATCTCGCGGATTCGATTCAAGATGGACTGTACGGTGGGAAGTTCTTCGATCCTCATATTATGTCTCTCGGAAGATTTCTCAAAAAGGATGACCTTTTTTTCTTTTTGATGAAAATTCAAGGGATTCTTGATAATTTGAAAGCCTGTCAAATACTGCCGCTGTGATTGAAATTGCCATCACTTCCAGAATTTCGGCATTCCCCATCTTATACGCAAAGTCCCGGGGCTTTTTTGAAAAAGAAGGCATCCAAGTTCAGGTGCGGATTCTTGAGAGTTACGATGCCATATTAGCATTTTTAGGTACTGGAAAAATCGAAGCAGGAGAAATTCCGTTTACGACTTGGTTGGACCTGCATCTCAAAAGGACCGCTCCGAACAAGTCGATTTATCGAGGAATGATCCTTTCGAGAATGATTCACTCTTTTTATTCAAGATACAATTCCAGTACGGATTCGATTCTGGATAGTACGCCGTATTTAGTTCCCGTCTTGCAAAATACTTCTTTGGATAAGTTGCTTGCACAGGAATTTTTGAGATCGAGCAAGTTTCGAAAAAAAATCAGCTGTGCCTACGTCTCCTCTCGCCCTTATCTTTTGGAATATGAATTCTCCCAGACGAACACGTTAGGGTTGATCGGTTCGGTTCAGGAATCCCATTTTTTAAACAACGGCTTTAGAATTTCGGACGGAAGAGATCTTCCGCCGTATCGTCTTCCCGTGAATATGCTCGCGTTCAGCGGAAAATTCGCGAAAACGTATCCGGAACGAATTCAGAAGGTTCAGAGCGCAGTGACGAGAGCGATCCAATCCTTGATCGAGAATACGAACGAATCTACGGATCACGCGATTCACGAAAGTGTTCCCGAATTTAAGATCGAAGCGGACCAGCTTCATTATTTTTTTAAACAACCGTCTCAGGATTTAAAGGAGATGCTTTCTCCGTCGGCCGATCCGGAGGAATTGGAATATCTCGGAAGAATTTATTGGAGATCGATGGATCATTTGACAGAGCCGCCTCCCGTATTGCTGGAAGCGCTACAGATCGCCGCAAAAGACCCGATTCCTCAATATCCGGAAGCGTTGAAATCAAGAAAGACTGCTCTGATGGAAGCGCAGTTTAGTAATAAGAATGAATCCAGTCTTCTTTTACAGAAGGCGGGGGATAGAAGAGAACTGGGAGATTTGGTTACGGATCTTCAGAATCTCGTACTCAATATCTATAATTCCAAAAAAACGGCCCGTCTGCCGATGATCCCTCTTAAGGGTACTGCCTCGGCGATTCGAACAGGCATCAATTCTATGTTGGATTATCTCTTTCAAGAAATTCGTGCAAAAGAAATTCATAATTTAGCAATAGATAATGTGTTGATGATGCAGGGATTAGAGATGGACAAACGGGCGATGGAGCTTCAATTCTCCGAAGATCGTTTCAGCTATCTATTCGAATTTTCTCCGATACCCGTGATTCTTCTGGATTCCATATCCGGAGCCTTGATCGGAGGGAATTATAATTTTCGAAGTCTTACCGGATATAGTAAAGACAACGTAAACAATCTAACTCTGGAAGATTTGTTTCCCGGTTTAAGCGAAATGAGCGAGTGGTCGTCTCCCAATAAATCGGCAGAGACGATGTTGCGCGTGGATCAGGCGAAGATGAGACTCAAAGATAAATCCGAAATGCAGGTGTCTTTGAGTATTACCGCATTATTTGAAAGGGCGAGAAAAATCTATCAGGTTCATATCCTATTCGATTCCGAAAAGAAGGAAACGGAACAGGCGAAGCACGAATTTATTTCGAATATAAGTCACGAACTTCGTTCTCCAATGACGAATATACAGGGTTACTTCGAACTTTTAAGAAATGAGTTGAATTCTTCTCTTTCCAAGGATCAGAGTGGAATGTTGGACGTGATCGAGAAGAATATCAAACGATTGAATCATTTGATCGAGAACCTGTTAAAATTCGAGGAAGTGAGAGGAGACGATAATTCAGGTTTGGTTGAGAATTTCGATCCGTCTCTTGTGATCGAAGAAGTCGTTTATTCCAACGGGCCATCGGCAAAAGAGAAGGGATTGGAAATCGAAGTCGGGTTATTGAAAAAGTTGAAGATTCGAGGAATTCGTTTTGAATTCTCGCAGGTAATTACGAATCTATTCGTGAACGCGATCAAATATACGGAAAAGGGAAAGATAGAGATCAAGATGATTCAGCCCGAAGCAGGAAAGCTGGAGATCCTTATTAAGGATACGGGAGTTGGAATCGATCCGAAGTATATCGAAAAAGTGTTCGAACGGTTCTTCCGAATTCCGAACGACAGAAATAAGAGGATCGGAGGAACCGGTCTCGGTCTTTCCATCTCGAGAACGATCTTACACAAGATGAACGGAGAGATCACTTTAGAATCGAGAGTGAACGGTGGAAGCACGTTTAGAATTTTCTTACCTCTACAAACAGAATGAAAAAAAATATATTTTATGCGAGTCTTGGGATCGCCATCCTATTCTTAATTTATCTTGTTTTTGCGAACGGAGAAACTCGATTCTCCGGAGAAAATGAAAAATTGAAGAGTGGTCTGAGCAGAAATACGGTTGTTCAAGATGAGAATTCTCTTTTTGAATCCGGTAACTTTTTGGATTTTTCGAAATCGGAAGTTGCCGAAAATTCAGAGACGGACTCGGGTTCGAATGAGGTTTCTTCTGAAGCCGCCGAAGGCGGCTATTCCAGTCTTTCTCCCGAAGAAAAGGAACGGTTGAGAAAGGAAGTGATCCAGAAAGTCAAACCTCTCGCAGAACGTTTTCCGAATAACAGTATGATTCCTCGAGAATTGACAAAGGAAGAAGAGGAAAAAAGAAGAAAAGACGAAGAAAGAATTTCCGAAATTCGGACCGCGTTGCTTGAAGGAAGAGAAGTTGAAAAGCCGGAGATGAAATTCTATTTGGATTCTAAGATCAAACGATCCAATGATATGGAGGAAATCTTAGAATACAGTCTGAAGTTTTTCAAAGATTCTCAGAAAAACTTTCCCGATTCTTCTTTAAAAATCATTCAAGAGCGTTTGCAAGTGATTCAGAAAAGTAGAGAAGAGTTGGTCCAGGTTAAGAAAAATTTGGACACAGGGGAATAAAATTTATACTTGGTTGCCATTTGCAAATTTTGACAACGCGTCGGTCATTGATCAAAATGAAGTAGTTTTGTTTGCTCTAAGACGTTCTTATCCAATAATCCCCGTAAAAAATTGGGAAAATGGGGTTCGGAGTGAACTCTAATTTTCTGAAAATCCTTTTGCTTTGCAGATCCAAGTGCCAGATGAAACTGTAATAGCTGTGAAATGTGGGAGCTCCCGCATTTATCGTTTCCACGATAGAATCTCCAACTTCTACAGAATCCAAAGCCAGCATATAATTAAAAAGAAAACACCGAGAGACTCCGTGACTCAGCGCAAGTAGACCCAAAATATTCCACATTCCGGACTCGACCCGAAAATTGATCCGAATCATCTTGCCTTGATCTTTTTGATAAAGAATCTTTCCCGCCCTTGCGTTCAGCCGAGAAGCTCCAGCGAGAAATTTTCCATACCTTCTTAAAAGTGCGGGAAGTTTCCTTCTAAGATTCTTTTGTTCTTCCGGTCCGAGACTATGATAATAGTTTTCTGGAACCAGAATAGTCACTACGTCGTTTTTTCTTTCCGTTAAAGTAGATTCGATGAATTGGTCCGCGCGAATTGAAAGCATTTCCATACCTTTTACGGTTCCGATGGCGGTCTTTTCCGTACTTCGATCGTTTCAAAAAAGAGAATTTTTTTAAAATAAAATTCGTTCTCGGAAGAATCGATCGGAAGTTCCGGCTCGGGAAAGGGTGTATCGCTTTTGAATATCAACGGGGACAAGGGGCCATCGATCATCCGACCAATAAAGCCGATTTCGGAAAAGCGGATGAAGAGCTTGTTTCAAGATTGAAATTAAGAATCGAAAACTGAAATTTCAGAAGGCAACAAAACGAAGCAACAACGAGAAAATAAGAAGGAAGGAATATTCGAATTATTTTATGTTCTTTCGTTTTTTTGCCGGAGTTTTTTTCTTCGCCTTTCCCTTTTTCTTAGGGACTTTTTTGGAAGACTTCTTCTTCTCTTTTTTCGCAGAGGAAAGCCCGGGAAGTTTCATTCCGGCGATCGTATAGGCCAATTCGATCAATTCTTCTAGACCCAGAACACCCATGATGTGGAGATTCTTCTCGAAACCTAGGGTTCTTAAAAACAAAAGAAGATTCTGAACTCCGAAAGCCTGAATCAGTCTAGGAATGTCCCCAACTCCTCTCTTTCGAATCCAAATCCCGGATTGTTCCGGTGTCAACTCTTGGACAACCGGAATCAATTCAGTCGGCGGAATCTGCAAGGAAAGTTGGATGAAATTCTGAACACCCACTTCCTTAAGCAATGCGACCGACTTAGCCGCACCGATATTTTTTAGAAGTTCCGCGGATGATTCTTTGCCGGTTTTCAAAGCCATTTCGGCGATATCGGACGCGGGGAGAGATGTGGACAAAAGCACCAAGTCGTCCATGGGAATACTATTTGCAAAATACGTAATGTCTCCGGGCTTCACCGTGGACAAAAGTACGACTAAGGTTTCTTCGGGAATTCGATTTAAGAATTCGACGATCGTTTTTTCATCGAGATTTTGGCTGATATAAAGAAGAGTTTTGTGATCTACTTTTTCGGAAAGGGAATATAACTTTTCGTATCCAAGAGAACGAAACAGTTGAAAAGATTTACCCGTACCAAGTTTATCAAGATATTCTAATGCCTTTCCGATCTGATTGATCACTTTTTTCATCCAAGCACATCCTCCAGAAGTCCGGATACAAGTCCAGTCAGCGGTTTTTGTTTATGGATTGCAAGAATGTTCGTAGCCGTGTTCTTGGAAACCTGATCGCGAAAACGAACGTATTCTTCTTCAGAATATCCTATAAATTCTTTTAGAGTTTCTCCTCTGTATTCGTTTAAGACGGAATCTCTCAGGTTTTCGTAGAACTTCTCCACACTCGTTTCCAAAAGAGGATCTTTGGCGACCGAATCCCTTAACTTTTCGAGATGTTTTCTCAAATCAGTCGATTCCAAATGACCCATTTCCGAAAATCCGGATTGAAAAAGAATTTTTAACGTATTGCGAATCAACGTCTTCCCCGCTTCGCTCTCGGAAGAGGAGTGAAGAATCTCGGCCATTCTTTCCGTAAAACCCGGAAGGAGCGTTCCCAAGAATCCTGAAATTTGTTTTTCAAAGCCAGCGGCTTGAAACACTCCAGCAAGAGGATTCAGTTTTTTATTAAATTCTACTAATATCTTTTCCAGACCTTGCGAAAACATTTCCTGTATCGGAGATTGATTGAGGATCTTCATCAAAAAAATCTTGGATGGAGCGGCGACCGTGCCGGTCGCCAATTCTAAAATCGCTTCCTGTGTTTCCAAGCTCATCGCTTCGGAAACCGAATTGAATGGGAGCAGGGCCTGAACATCCATTCCTTGCAGAATGATTCTTACCTTTTCTTCTGGAATTCGAATCCCAGCGATCGGTTCTAAAGAAATGGAAAGCCTTTCCGGCAAAAGTTCCTTCAGAGTGGAATTGAATAAAAAGTCCAGACTTCTATTTAAACTCTTTTGAACCTTCTCTGTGTTTTCGATCCATTCCTTTGCCGCGGTTTGGTATTCTCTTTTCGGAGAAAATAGACGTTTCCAAAATCCCATTCTTATTTGAGTTCCTTGATTAAGCGAGAGAAGGAAGAATTTTTTCCAACTCCGGTTTGTGATACGTGAGCTGATTGGCGTGATACAAGAGAATATTTTTTTTCAGAAGATTTCTCGTATCCCCTTCCTTTTGAAGTAACTTATCCGTTCCGGAAACGTTTCCGTTTCCATCGAGCTTCAAGAGTTTATGATCCAATCCTTTTTTAAGAATGTTTTGAAACGAGTCTTCCAAGTGATTCGTAAATAATTTCCCTGAAATATGAATCCCTTTGCTTTTTTCTTTGAGTTGGGAAGCCAATGTTTGCAGACGTTTGAAAAGAATTTCTTTTCCAAGCTGAGAATCCGGTCCTAACTGCATTAGAATTGTGGAAAGTAGATTCCCCGATGTCGCCACGTAATTCTTTCCCAATCTTTCCTTTACGATGTTCGTCACTTCGTCGCTGGTTGCGTCTTCTGAAATTTCGAAATTCTCACCGTAAGCGATATGAAGTTGGGCTTTCTTCGCGGAAATATAATCGTATGTCAACGTGAAGGAGATAAAGTGAACGTCTTTGATTTTAGTCCGTATGTAATAGACGCCTTTCTTGATCTGATTGAGGTAACCGTCGTGGTTGAATGTGCCTTCCGGGAACAGAAACAGATTTCTTCCCGAACGAACCCTTTCCACGAGCGTGCTCCATTCTTGGTCGACCATGTTTCTAAGTTCTCCGCTCTTGATCAGCTCTCTCGCGTTATCTCGGAATGGACGTTTTACCGGGAAACATCCGATGTATCTTAAGAATGTCGGAATGACGTTCGTCTTATCGATCAACCCGAAGATCAGTTTGAGAGTTCCTTTCGGACGAAATTCTTTTACTAGGAAATTCTTCCTTAAAATATCTTCTCTTGCGGGAATTGCGAACTTGATCTTGGGTTGAATCACTCTGTGAACCGCAGACAACGCTGGGACGTCGCCTTCTTCCACGTGATTTCCTATGATCACGGTCGGGTAGTTCGCTTTGAGAATCCGGTCGTGATTGGATTCCTCGAAGTATTCGTCGATCGAATCGAACATCAAACCTCGCGTTCTATAGACAAGGCCGATGAGCCAGTCGTAGGTTTTGGTTGAATAGACGATCTGAGTTGGATTTGAAATTGTAGAAGTAGCGGAGGTCTCTTGCATGCGGCCCCTATTTTTGTTTTTTATCGATCGTTATGATACAAGTTAAGCTAAGAAACAAAGAGTTTCTAGTCTACAACAATCCGGGGGATGGATTCGCTGATTCGAGTCGTTATCTCGTAGTTGATCGTATTGGTTTTATCCGCGATATCGTCCGCGGTTACGGTTTCCCCGTTGT